>JBAQGU010001078.1:0-6273 GCA_049287975.1 Roseiarcus sp. | reverse complement strand
GAAACAAGCATCACGCCACAGCCGATTGGCAATTCACAACCGCCGACGCCCGCGTCAAACTCAAGAGGCTCTACCCCCAATTTTGAGCGACTCGGGCGACTAGCCTTACCGCTTCGCGTGGGACGGCTTGGGGGTGCGCCAGGTTCACCTCATCATGCGTCACAGCGATGAGGGGGTCTAACACCGTGTCGGCCGTCACCCTGATGGTGTCCACACAAGGCCTCTCACCGCCTCAGGTACCTCAATACTACCCACCGCGTCCGCCAGCGCCTTCAGGCCGAACCTCCGCCGTAGCTCCGCCCAACACCGCCGCCGGAATGCCCGGTAAGAGCATCGTGCAACTCCTCGGTAAGCCCGCCGTCGCGGCACATACGCTTGAACGTATGGCGGAACGAATGAAAGACCTTGTTCGGGTCCGTCACCTTCGCCGTGAGCCTCAGATAGCGGCTGAACCACGTTGACCATGGGCCAGCTCGCCAACCCTCACGATCCGACACGATGTCCGGCCATAGGTCTCCGCCGGCCGCCACGGATTGCCGATAGCGCAGCAAGCCGACCTTCACCAAGTGAGGATGAACGGGAACCATGCGCCGTGAGCTTGCCGTCTTGATTGCCCGGCCACCTTCCGTGCCGATGTCAAAGAACCAAATGCCCGTCTCGGCGTCTTGCCTCAGGTCCTCAAGCCGTAGCTGCACAAGCTCACCCTGACGCGCACCGCTGAGAAGGGCGATGAGGGGGAGCCAAAACGCAGCCTCGCCCCCACCGCCCTTTGGCCTAGCGCCATCGCCGCCGTAAACCTTCGTGCCGAAGATCGCCCGCAAGTCCGCCGTGTCAAAGAACTCACGCCTCTCCGCCTCGCGCTCATCGATCGGCGGCTTTAGGCCTTGAAAGGGTTTGGCGTAGTTCGGGAGCTTGTCGAGTTGGCCCTCATGCACCGCGTGAGCAACGATCGCGGACATAAGGTTGAGCGCCTTGCCGACCGTGCTAGCGGAGACGGGCGGGAGGTGCGCAAGGTCACGCTTCAAGATTTCCCGTCTCGGCAGCTTGGCGATGGCGCGGGGTAGCCGGGTCCGCACTCGCGCCAACGCATCTCGAAACTCTCTCGCCTTGGCCTTGTCGATACCTCCTAGGCGTAGGTCCCCATGCCACTCGATGCACCGCGCTACGACCCGGCTGGCCTCGCCTACTGCGCTTCGCCCCGGCTTCTTAGCGCCCTTCGTGGTTCCCCCCATCGCCCATGTCTTGAGCGCCTCCGATAGCTTGGGGCCTGTCCCGGCGCTTGGCCTCGCGGGAGCCTCGACAACCTTTCCCCCTTGCCTTGTCGACAGTAGCTCATAGCCCCGCACCTTCGCGCGAAGCACCGCAAGGCCCGCCTCCCGGTACGCTGGCGATGTGGGATCGAACGGGACGCCATGTCCCTTGAGGTAGCTGCGAAGCTCAGCATCGATGATAGCCGTGCTCCTTCGTGCGTTGGCCCGTCGATACTCGCCGGCCTCTTCCTCCAAGCTCAACCCAACGGCGTAGTCATAATCCTCCGCCATCCCCTTGCCGCCAAAGTCCACGACAACGAGGTCCGGCCACGCCTCGCGCTCCTTTCCAGTTTGCAAGTGGCGTCTAGCATCGCCGTCCTCCCGCGTCGCCTCATCGTCCGCCAGCATCTGCGCAATGGTGTCCGCTTCGATGTCGGCAAGGCTAGGCATAGCTCCGATGCTTGGTGTGGCGGGTCCTCTCGTGGTAGGCCGCTCGCCCCTCATCGCCCGCTCGGCGCTTTCGAACGCAGCCGCACACACGGGGAATATCTTGGACGCCCTGGCCTTCGCCTCCGCCGGCTTCTTCGTCATCAGGCTGAGCTTATAGTTCGCCTTGCCCGTCCACGGCGGGGACATGAAGGGGCGTAGGGCGGGCGGGACGATGCGCCGAAACTGATAGGTCCCGTTGCGGTCCTTGCAGAGATAAGTCATAAGAGCCATGAGCCTTTTTGCACCACCTGTTTGCATGACGGCGATGCACAAGACTTTGATATCACAGAATGATTAGCGTGACCAGCGGCTTAGAGAATGCTGGTGAGCCCGGAATGAGGGGAGAGACGACTTGGCCAAGCATGTCTTCGCGCCGATCCGATTCCACAACGCCATCGGCACGGCCGCACCCGTGCTCGCCGTCGCCGACGGCGACACGATCGTCGCTTCAACCTTGGATGCGGCGGGGTTCGACGGGCAGGGCGTTCAATGCGCCAAAGGGCCGAATCCGATGACCGGGCCGTTCTTCGTCGAAGGCGCCGAGCCGGCGACGCGCTCGAGGTTCGCATCGACCGCATGACGCCCAATCGCGACGAGGGCCGGACCTACACGCCGGTAGCGGCCAACGTCGTCGAACCCGCCGTCGTGGCGAAACTGCCGCCGCGTGAGCGTGTGGTCTGGCGCCTCGACCGCGCGAATGGCCACGCCCGGCTCGCCGAGCCGCCGCCCGCGCTCGCCGGCTGGGTGGCTCCCTTCGCGCCGACGATCGGTGTTTCGGCGTCGCGCCGGCGCTCGATCAGGCGATTTCGACGGGGACGAGCGGGCCGAACGGTCGATCCCATCGCGGCGAGCCATTGCTCGGGCCGATCGTGCGTTCCCGGCCTACTCGATGGCCTGCCGGGTGGAGAAGCGCTGGCTCGAGGGTCGGGCATAGTCAAAGGTTGGAATCAATTGGGCGGATCGATCATGCGACGAATTTTGCTCGCGCCTTTATTGCTCTGGTGCGCTCGGTCTACATCAAGTCGCTGAGCGACGACGCGACCCTCGGCTGGGTGTTCCGAGGATACATCGCGTGTTTATGAGAAGCGGTGGCGTCGCGCTGGTAAGCGTCCATGGCGACACTCATCGAGCGTGGGTCAGGTCGATGCGGCTCAAATCAGTTCGATGAGACTCTCGCCGCGTTCGAGCGCCGAGAGCACGGCTGGCAATGCTGCGACGAACCATGCCAGGAGCTCTTTTCTTCGCGTGTTCCGGATGCGAACCCACACCAATCGGGGACCGTTCTCCACTAGCGATTTACGCTGCGCGAAGTCCTCGTCCTTCGAAACGATCACGGCGGCGGTTGCCAGCGCATAGTCGCAAATTTGCGAATCGGTAGCCGCCGCCAATTGCTGATCGAAGACGTGTTCGGCGTCATGCCCGAGTTCGACGAGCCGTCGCGCGAGCGCGGGGGGGGGGAATTGTGCATCGATGAGAAATCTCATCAGGCGACGCGCATCACCGGATGATCGCTCTGTCGCGCGGCGTATTCGAGCGCGGCTGTGATATCGCCGGCTTCCAGCAGCGGATAGTCCGCGAGAATCTCTTCGCGGCTCGCGCCCGCAGCCAGGAGATCGAGCACGTCCTTGACGCGAATGCGGAGACGCCGTAGGCAGGGCCGACCGCCGCATTGGTTCGGATCAAACGTAATGCGCTGCAATTCGCTCATACCCAGCTCCAAGACCTACCAGCAGCCAAGACAGCAACCAACATAGCACAAAGGATGGAAGTCGGTCTGCGTAGCGTCGGCGCCAGGGATTGGCGCCTCGGTTCGGCGTTCCGCCCGAATTCCGGCGTCAACCCTGTAGAAAACCGCGGACCCGGGAACGCGCCGCCGAGGTTTCGGCCTCGCTCAGGGTTCCCGCCACACGCAGAATGCGCGCGGGCTCGAGGCAGGCGATCTTCGTCGGCCGGATGACAGACGGCGCCGACAGTCCCGCCCTGACAAGATCGACGATCGCCATGTCCCCACTCTGGGAAGAATTCTTTGCGCTCGTGATCATCACGGCCCAGACCAGCCCGAGCGCATGAAGGCTGTCGTTGGAAACGACCAGCGCGGGACGTCGCTTCTGCGCGAAACGATCCGAATAAGGGAACGGCACGACGATCACGTCTCCCGCGCGGTAAGCCGATGGGCTAGAGGTCGCCATACGCTTCGTCGTCAGCCCCGCTGGCCCATTCGGTGAAAGCGCCGAAGGGATCATCGTCCTCGCGAGGCGAGGCATTCTCTATGCGGACTCCGTCCGCTTCCAATATGTAGCGCAGCCGATCGCCCGGTCCGATGCGCAAGCGTTCCCTCACCTCGCGCGGCAACACCGTCTGGCTCTTTACGGACACTTTCGAAAATACGGTCTTGACGCTCGACCTCGACATGGCCCCCTTCCTGTAAGGCTGTCTTACCGGCTTACGTCGACGCGTGCAAGCGTTTTGATTGCCTTGCTAATCGGGTACCGATCCACTCGCGCTTGCGAACAAACCGCAAACCCTGTTTCCTCCCCCCAATGCTCACCCCGATTCGCGCCACGCCTCTGGCCGACCTGAACGACGCGCAGCGGCTCGCGGTGGAGCATGGCGTCGGCGATGCGGACGGCCCTCAGCCGCTGCTCGTCATCGCCGGCGCCGGCGGGGGCAAGACAAACATGCTCGCGCATCGCGTCGCCCACCTCATCCTGAGTGGCGCCGACCCGAAGCGCATCATGCTGGCGACCTTCTCGCGCCGCGCGGCGGCGGAGTTGAACCGGCGGGTGCAGCGGCTGTTGCAGCACCGGCTGGCCGCCGAAGCGGCGGCGCAGGCGACGCCGTCTTACGCAGGCACGTTCCATTCGATCGGCGCGCGGCTCCTACGCGAATACGCCGTGCGGCTCGGGCTCGATCCGCAATTCACGATCCACGATCGCGAAGATTCCGGCGACCTGATGAACTGGGCGAGGCACGCGGCGGGGCTCTCGGATCGGCCCGACCGGTTCCCGACCAAGGCGACGTGCCTCTCCATCTATTCGCGCGTCGTCAATTCGCAGGCGCCGCTTGCGGAGACGCTCGCCAAACACTTTCCGTGGGCGGCCGCGCACGACGAAGCCTTGCGCGGCCTGTTCGCTGGGTATGTCGAGGCGAAGCAGCGTCAATCCGTGCTCGATTACGACGATCTCCTGCTCTATTTCGCGAAAGCGCTCGCCGAGCCTGAAATCGCCACGGAGATCGCGAGCCGTTTCGATCACCTGCTCGTCGACGAGTATCAGGACACCAACCGGCTGCAGGCCGAGATCGCGCTGCGCTTGCGGCCGCGCGGGCGCGGACTGACGGTGGTCGGCGACGACGCGCAGTCGATCTATTCGTTCCGCGCCGCGACGGTGCGCAACATTCTCGATTTTCCCCGAAATTTCGACCCGCCGGCCCGCGTCGTCACCCTCGATCGCAATTATCGCTCGACGCAGCCGATCCTTGCGGCGTCAAATGCCGTGATCGGCCTCAGTACCGAGCGCTGGGCCAAGGACCTCTGGACCGATCGCGGCGCCGGCGCGATCCCGCAGCTGGTCACGACCGGCGAGGAGGCGGATCAGGCGCGCTACGTCGCGACCCGCGTGCTGGAAAATCGCGAGGCGGGCGCAACGCTGAAATCGCAGGCGGTGCTGATCCGCGCCGCGCATCACAGCGCCGCGCTCGAACTGGAGCTGACGCGGCGCAACGTGCCGTTCGTCAAATTCGGCGGGCTGAAATTTCTCGACGCGGCGCATATCAAGGACGTTCTCGCAGCTCTGCGCTTCGCCGAGAATCCGCGCGATCGCGTCGCGGGCTTTCGCGTCGCGCAACTGCTGCCGGGAATCGGCCCGGCGAGCGCGGAAAGGATCGTCGTCGCTGCGGCGGTCGGCGACGGCTTCGCAACGCTGCAAACGTTCGCGCCGCCCGCCAAGGCTCGCGCCGCCTTCGCCGATTTCGTCGAACTGCTCGGGCGGGTCGCGCGCGAGCCCTGGCCGGTCGACCTCGGCGAAGTCGTCGCGTGGCGGCGCGCGCGGCTAGAAGACGATTTCGACAATTTCGTCACACGCGCGGCCGATCTCGACGCGCTCGAGCGGATCGCGGCGACCTATCCCTCGCGTGAGCGTTTCTTGAGCGAGCTGACGCTCGATCCGCCCGACGCGACGAGCGACGAGGCGGGTCCGCCGCATCGCGACGAGGACTATCTGATCCTGTCGACGATCCATTCGGCCAAGGGTCAGGAGTGGAAGTCGGTGTTCGTGCTGAACTGCGTCGACGGCTGCATCCCTTCCGATCTCGCGACGGGATCGAGCGACGAGATCGAGGAGGAGCGCCGCTTGCTCTATGTCGCGATGACGCGGGCGCGCGACGAGCTGACGCTGGTCGTTCCGCAACGCTTCTATGTGCATGGCCAGCCCCGCAACGGAGATCGGCACGTGCTCGCGAGCCGCACGCGGTTCATTCCGCCCATGCTGCTGAAGCATTTCGAACGCGTCGCCTGGCCGCCGCCGGCTCTCGAGGC
>JBAQGU010001077.1:0-4620 GCA_049287975.1 Roseiarcus sp. | reverse complement strand
TCTCGAGCTGCGGCGGGCGTGAACGGTCCCGAGATTCTTTCCGCGTTTCGTGACTGTTCAAGGCTTGCAGGGAGGAAAATTTCCGCCCTCCGCTCGTGACGCACAACAATCAGCTTGCGGGGGAGGGTTAGGGAGGGGCGCGCCGCTGTATCCATTTGAATAATAGTCTGAAAGTGTCCGACTAACCCCTCCCCTGCCCTCCCCCAGGGCCCAAGGGGAAGGACTGACCGTGGACCCGATCAAATTGAGCGGCTCGGCGACAATCCGTCCGCGACGAGCGGGCCGCGCGGCCACGGCGCGTTCCCCTGCGGATAAGGTCGACTAGCACGGATTGTGTTTTTCAAAATGAAATTCTCCAAAAAATCACGCTTCGCCGCGAGGAGCCTCGCTCCTTCCCCGGTTACGCCGTCATGCGCCAATCCGCTCGACTAGCGAGCGGCATCCCCGAACAGCCGCTCGAGTGCATTTGTCAGTGTAACCCCGAGAAGCGCGAGAGCGCCCCCCGAAGAGGTCGATTTTCGCTCAGACGTACCAACAGTGATGGGGATGCCGTCTCGAGCATACTTTCTGGTGCGGGTACAGGACGGAGGGTCCAATACAGAAATCATACCAATGATACCCGGTCTCGCCCATCCGATAGCATCCGCCCTCCGCGCTGGCGGGGGTGGCGGCCGCCGCCGACAATGCCGTCGCGGCCGCGATCAACACAACAATCTTGCGCACGTTCTCACTCCCGTTCTAAAGCGCCTTCAACGCAAAACCGCCGCACGATCATGAGGCGGTCACTGACTTTACTCATGTTTGGTTTGCGCCTGCAATCACGATCGGCGCACCACCCGCGGAAGCGATGCGGCGCTTGGATTGCCCGCCGTTCACATGATCGAGGATTTGTTTTCGGCGCCCGTCGAGGGCTTTAGGTACGACAGTTTCAAAGAGTCGCGGCTGCATTTTTACGCCGTGACGCGCGCGCTGGCGCGAACGATGGCTTTTTGGCAAAAGGCACGCAGAGCAACGCGGCCACGGTCAGCACCGCGATCATCATCCAGGCCTCGTTGATCGCCCGAACCATGGCAGCCTTTTCGACGAATGGTTGCAGCATCGCGGAAGTTTCCGCATCGAGCGGGCCGGTCGGGCGCGCGGCGAACAACGCGAGCGGAATGCCGATGAATCTGGCGGTCTCGATGTCGCCGGCCTGCAATTTGTCCATGATCGCCGCGCCAAGCACGGGCGAACGGCAATAAATCACGGTGTCGATCATGGCCAGACCGATCGCGCCGCCGAGATTGCGCATGAGATTGAACAGGCCGCTCGCGTCGGGAACGCGACTGGCGTCGAGATGGCCAAGCGCCAATCGCGTCGGCGGCAACAGGCAAAACATGATCGCGGCGCCGCGAATGATTTGCGGCCAGAACATCGCGTCGAAATCGGTCTCCGGCGTTTGGCTCCCGCTCAATGCGAGCCCCAAAGCGAACAGGCCGAAGCCGAAGGCGGTCAGCAGCCGCGCATCGACGCGTTGCTCCAGCGCCACCGCGATCGGCGCGACGAGCAATTGCGAGACCCCTGTCGCCAGCATGATCTTGCCGATCTCGAACGCGTCATGTTCCCGGACGAAGGCGAGAAAGACCGGCATGAGATAGATCGAGCCGAACAGGCCGATGCCCAAAACAAAACTCAGGACGCAGCCGATCGTGAAACTTCGATCGGCGAATGTGCTGAGATCGACGATCGGTTGCGCGGCGCTCAGCGTGCGCCTGACGAAGGCCGCCGCACTGGCGACGCTGAGCGCGAGCAGGCCCAGCACGAAGCTGGAACTCCATCCGCGCGTCGGGGCTTCCTTGAGGGCGATTTCGAGGGCGGCCAAAGCCATCGCCAACAAGGCCAGCGACAGGATGTCGAGCCTGCGCGCATCGCTCAACCGCACCGCGGCCCTGGGCAGCAGGATGCCCGCGAGGATCGCCGAAATGATTCCCGGGATGATGTTGATCAGAAAGAGCCAATGCCAGGAATAGGTCTGCGTGATCCAGCCGCCGACGACCGGACCGACGGTCGGCGCCAACACCGCCAACACACCGGCGAATGTCGTCGCCAGGCTCTGCCGAGAAATTGGAAAGAGCAGGAACACCGCCGAGAAGACGGCGGGGATCAGCGTCCCCCCGGAAAAACCCTGCAAGATCCGCCAAGCGATCAGCGCGGCGAAACCTTCGCTGGCGGCGCAACCCAGCGACGCCAGCGTGAAAACGGAGATGGCCAGAACGAACAGCCAGCGCATCGTCAGCGCGCGCGTGAGGAAGCCGGTCAACGGAATCGCGATGACTTCAGCGATGAGATAGGCGGTCTGCACCCAGCTCATCCGGTCGGGCGGGATGGCGAGCGCGCTCTGAATTGTCGGCAGCGAGGTCGCGACGACCTGTACGTCGAGGATCGCCATGAACATGCCAACGCACATCATGCCGAATCCAATCGACACGGACGCCGTCACAGGCTCGAATTCTTGCTCAGCGATGTCCGACATTCAGCGATCCGGTCAACGCCGCATTCTCTGCGCGTATGCGCACGGATAGAATACCGGCATTGGCGAGGGAGAAGAGCAGAGACAGCCAGGGCAAGCCGAAGCAGAGCGGCAATGTGGCGATCTCTCCAACGACGACGAGATAGTTCGGATGCGAGAGGACGCGATAGGGGCCGACGGCGACAAGCGGCGCGCCGGGAAGAACGACAATGCGCGTCGTCCAGCGCCGGCCGAGCGTCGCCAGAATCCAGACCCGCAAAACCTGCAAGGCGAGAAAAACGGCGAGCCAACCCGAACCGATCGGCCGCCCCCAACCGAAAATCCATAGGCTCGAGAGCCAGAGCGCGTGCAGCAGGACGATCGCCGGGTAATGCCCGGCCGCAAATTCGCTCGCCCCTCGAGCGAGAAGGGCGGCGGTGTTGCGGCGCGCCCACCAAAGCTCGGCCAAACGTTCCGCCGTGACGGCGCTCAAGAGAACGACGGCCGGATTCATGCGGCTCTCTGCAGGGAAACGCAGCTCGAGGTGAAGCCCGGCCCCATCGCTGTCAGCAATGTGCGGGGCGGAAGGCCGGCGCCAATCAGGCGCTCGAGCACGAAAAGCGCGGTCGGGGCGGACATGTTGCCGTAGTCGGCCAGGACATTGCGTTCATGGTCGAGAACGCCTTGTTCGAGCGATAAAGCGCGCTCCAGCGCGACGATGACCTTGGAGCCGCCGGGATGGCAAGCGAAGCGATCGACATCTGCGAGTCCGAGCCCCGTGCGGCCGAGAATGCCCGTGATGGCGGGCGCTACATGCTCTTCGGCGAACGGCGGGATCGCCCGGTCAAAAATCACGCCGAAACCTTGCGGGTCGACATTCCAGCCCATGATGTCGAGCGTGTCGGGCCAGGTGTGCTGACCGCTCATTTCGACCGCCGCGACGCCCGCTTCGCCGGCCCGCAACACGCAGGCGGCGGCGCCGTCGCCGAAGAGGGCGGTGGCGACGATATTCGCCTTGGTCAATTCGTCGAGCCGGAAAGACAGCGTGCATATTTCGACGGCGACCAGCAGCACAATCGCGCCAGGGCGCGCTTGCGCCAAGCGAGAGGCGATCGAAAGTCCGGAGACGCCGCCGGCGCAGCCGAGGCCGAAGACGGGCACGCGCTCGACATCGGCGCGAAAGCCCATGCGTGCGGCGACTCGCGCTTCGAGACTGGGCGTCGCTATGCCCGTCGACGAAATCGTGACCACTGTATCGACACCAGCGGCGGCGACGCCCGCGCTCTCGAGGGCCTTGGTCGCCGCGTCGACAAAAAGCTGAGACGCGCCTTCGAGATACGCCTTGGTCCGTTCCGGCCAACCCAGGGGCTCAAAATACCACTCTATCGGTCGTACCGCGTAGCGCTGGCGAATCCCGGAAGTCTTGAACACCCGTGCGAGGCGCTCGAAGTCGCGATAGCGCCCAGCGAAGCCCCGATGCGCCGCGGCGGCTGCATCGCGCTGCTCGAGGAGATAGGGTGGAACCGCGGACGCAATGGAAACGAGCTTGACGGACGGGGGCATCTAAACTCCTGTTTCTGCATCCACGGATTGCTGGCATGCGCCGGAGCACACCTGCTAATGGCCGCGCTTTGCCGGTCGTTCGCGACGACCCGACGAACACAACCTCTTGACGAGCCGCCGGCGCGCGTGCGCTCATTGTCAGTGTTCTTGCGCGCGCGACCGCAAACCCCGCACACCCTCCGGTCCGGGACAAGCAGTTATGGGACATGTAGCTAGAACACCCGCGCCCGGCGATTTATTCGACGGACTTGAAAGATACAACGGTACGACGCCACCTTTCGGCATCACGATGTTGCGATCGTTTACCTTTCGACATCACGATGTTGCGATCGATTTTGTTGCGGTCTCATGATCCACAAGGAAGGATTGATTGGATTCGTCAATGTAGCAATAGGCAATCTTTTCGATAATTTAAGCTGCCGAAGGGTGGTTCTCGACCTGAGCTCTGTCCCCTCTCATCCGAAAGCATCTAAGCACCTACTTTCGGGCAATCGCCGTCGCTTAGGCGGCGCCCAATAACTACCGAATCGATCGGGTCAGCGGCGACCCATCCGTCATTGCGAGGAGCC
>JBAQGU010001076.1:0-2012 GCA_049287975.1 Roseiarcus sp. | reverse complement strand
GGCTCCTCGCAATGACGGTCAATGGTGGTGTTCGCGTTCCCCGAGTCGCCTTTCTTATTTCTGGGCTTCGCCTTGTCGCGGAGGGACGGCGAGACTGAGCGCCCATATTGCGGCTCGTCAGCCGAAGTGGCGCACGGTCGGCCGCGCGGCCGCGGACCAGATGTTGTGGGATCGAGGCTTCCGAGACCGTACCATTTCCGGGCGCGGAGTCAATCTTTGCAAGCTGTTGCGGCGCCTTTTCCCGGGCGACCCAGCGCCTAAGCTGCTCTTTGACGGCTGTGGAATTTCACGAGTTGCAGTAAAACAAATAGTTTTAGTATAAACCTTGAATTTCTGCCTCCCCGGGAGTGCCGGGCGTCCTACGAGTGAGCCGCGCCCGAAGACGAGAAGAGATCGACGCCGGTCGGCTTCGATATCCTGCGTTCAATGCCGGAAGAGCGGGCGATGGCCTCGGATGTCGCGTGTGAACCGTCCCTTCCCGTTTCCCGCGAACGCTTCCTCACCCAGCCGGTTCACTCAAGTTAGCGCCTGTAGAAGCAGACGATACAGGCCGTATATGACCGCCAAGACGACGATGGCATAGACACCCAGCACGATATACATGCCCTTGATGACGCCGCTGATCGCCTTCTTGACGGCCGCGCGATCGTTCAAGTTGGGAAACGCGGTCGCCGGCGGAGGGACGTCCAGAAACGCGCACAGCGGTCCCCAGCCCTGGTCGACTTTGAAGACCAGGAGTTGGTCCGCGGGAACGGCGGCTTTGACTTCGTCGACATAGGCGTTGTAGCGGGCGATCGCCCTCGTCTTGTCGGACATGGTTCCTTGCAGCGATCTCCCCCAGATCAACTTGTGCGACATGTCGCCGAACTTTCGTCCAAACGGCGTCAGCAGTTCCAGAACCTTGAACTGCCACAAGTTCTCGGTGAAGTAGATCGTATCGATCGTGCTTTCGTACCAGGCTTCGGCGCCGCGCGGGTGCAAAGTCAGCAAGACCTTGGCGTCAGGGTTGGCGGCGAGCAGTTCGCGCCAGACACAGCAGCCGGGGTTGTCGACCGTCGCCTTGTATTTGGCGAAGACCTGTTGCCAGTCCTGCTTCGCGCCCGGCGGAGAATTGGCGACCTTGCGCCAGAAATCGAGATGTGATTTGTTCGCCTTGTTGATGATGACTTCCGACATGTGGTAGCAGGGCAACCCTAGTTCATCGAGCGCCGCTTTGGTTGACCACGTCCCGGTTCGGCCGAACCCGGCTCCAATCACCTGCAATGCCATACCTTGCTCCCCCGCGTTGTTGAAGTCGAACATTCCGACGGTCCAGGCTCGTGAACTCGGCCGAGCCGAGGGCCCGCAACCCGTGTCCCACGTTCGAACTACTCTGGGATGCCAGCCAAGCGCGCGCCTTCCACGAATCTTTCCGAGATCGGTTGAATCATTCCCATCTCGAGGAAAATGCGAACCCGCATACCCGGTCTCAGTTCGAGCGCCCGTTGGGCGACGGTCCGCGCTTCGTCGACGCGGCCGGCGACAGCCAACGCGCAGACGCGACACAATGGCATGCCGACGGCGGCTGAATTCGCCTGAGTGGCTCTCGCAAAATGCTCTTCGGCTTCGTCATAGTGCGCCTCATGCACTGCGATGACCCCCAGGGAGGGAGCCAACGGTGGCGGAATGAAGGCGCCCTCCAAGCCTTTTTCCAAGCTTCTCCAAAAGTCGCGTGTTTCGCTCCAAGCTTTTCCAAACAAATCTTTGGCGGTTTTGTGGGATTTCAAAGGGTTACAAGGCTTCCAAACGTCCTTTGATGGCTTCCAAATTTTTCTCCTTCAGCCGCCCTTTTCGGCCGCATTTTGGACGCCGCCGGACCGCATTCCGCCGCCTCGCTTGGAGCGCGTCCGGCGGTCCGCCTGATTTTACGATGCAGTTCGGTAGATGACGCGTTCATCGCGGAGCCACGATCCAGATAGAGAGAATTTTCAACCTGACAGACAATCCGATTTCTGGGAAGAAATATCCATAAT
>JBAQGU010001075.1:0-3783 GCA_049287975.1 Roseiarcus sp. | reverse complement strand
GGCGAGCGGTTGGACAAATTCCTGAGCCGCTCGGCGGACGAGCGCCAACTCGCGCTTTCGCGCACCCGGCTCAAGGCGCTGATCGAGGCTGGCGAGGTCGCGGTTGACGGGGCGCGGGCGCGCGATCCAGCCGCCAAGGTCTTCGCCGGCGCGAGAATCGAAGTTGCCGCGCCGGCGGCGCAGGACTCGCCGCTGCTCGGCGAGGACATGCCGCTGCGAATCGTCTACGAGGACGAGCACCTCGTCGTCATCGACAAGCCCGCGGGGCTCGTCGTCCATCCCGCGCCGGGACATTCCTCCGGCACGCTCGTCAACGCATTGATCCGCCATTGCGGCGCGAGCCTCTCGGGAATCGGCGGCGTCAGGCGGCCAGGCATCGTCCATCGGCTCGACAAGGACACTTCAGGGCTGATCGTCGTCGCCAAGACCGACGCCGCGCATCACGGGCTCGCCGCGCTGTTCTCCGACCATGGCCGCACCGGGTCGCTGATTCGAGAATATCTCGCGATTGCCTGGGGCGCGTTTGACGCGCGCGCCGGCAGGGTCGACGCGCCGCTCGGCCGCCATCCGCGCCAGCGGGAGAAAATGGCGGTCGTGGAGGCAACGCGCGGCCGTTCCGCCGTCACGCATTGGCGCGTCGAGGAGCTGCTGGGCCCGGCGACGTTGGTCGCCTGCCGATTGGAAACCGGCCGCACGCATCAAATTCGGGTTCATCTCGCGCATATAGGCCATCCACTGCTCGGTGATTCGGTCTATGGCGCGGGCTTCAAGACCAAGGCGGCTCGGCTGGAGCCGACCGCGCGAGCCGCGCTCCTGACGCTGGACAGGCAAGCTCTACACGCCGCGATTCTCGGCTTCGACCATCCACTGACCGGAGAATCGCTGCTTTTCCAGAGCCCGGCGCCGGATGATTTCGCAGGTTTTCTCAAGGCGTTGCGTACCTAAACGCGACAGTCGGACATGAGAGGGCGTCAGCGAAGATGAACAAAATTTCACCCTCGCCGGAGCGGATTTAATCGAGTCGCCCTCTTTCGGCCATGGTAAGCAGAACTATATTGTACGACGCGGCGCCTCAGGGCGCCGCGTCGGCGTCCGGCCTTGAACCGCGGCGCCACTGGAGGATCTATGGCCGCCGCCCTACCGCTCATCGCCGGAGAATCCGGCCTTTCCCGCTATCTTGCCGAAATCAAGCGGTTCCCGATGCTGGAGCCGCAAGAGGAATACATGCTGGCCAAGCGCTGGCGCGAGCATGACGACCGCGAAGCCGCGCACAAACTCGTGACCTCACATCTGCGTCTCGTCGCGAAGATCGCGATGGGTTATCGCGGTTACGGCCTCCCGATCGGCGAAGTCATTTCCGAAGGCAACGTCGGCCTGATGCAGGCCGTGCGCCGTTTCGAACCGGACAAGGGTTTCAAACTCGCCACATACGCCATGTGGTGGATTCGCGCGTCGATTCAAGAGTACATTCTTCGCTCGTGGTCCCTGGTGAAGATGGGCACAACGGCGAGCCAGAAGAAGCTTTTTTTCAACCTTCGCAAAGCCAAGAGCCGCATATCGGCGCTGGATGAAGGCGATCTGCGCGAAGATCAGGTCGCCTCGATCGCCAAGCGGCTGGGCGTCGCCAAGCAGGAGGTCGTCGACATGAATCGCCGCCTCGGCGGCGACGCCTCGCTCAACGCGCCGCTGCGCGAGGACGGCGAAGGCGAGTGGCAGGATTGGCTCGTCGACGAAAGCGCCAGCCAGGAGAGTGTGCTGGTTGATCGCGAGGAGAGCGACGCCCGCCTGGGCGCGTTGAAGTCCGCGTTGCGTGTGCTCAATCCGCGTGAGCGTCGTATCTTCGAAGCGCGCCGCCTCGCCGACGATCCCGTCACCCTCGAAGAGCTGTCGACCGAATTCGGGGTGTCGCGCGAACGGGTGCGGCAAATCGAGGTGCGCGCATTCGAAAAGGTGCAGGCCGCGGTGAAGGCGGATATCGCGCGCGCGCAGATACCGGCCAGTCGCGCTGCCGCGGCGCTGCCGGCGCCTTAGCCTTCGCGCGCCAAGCCGGCAATCCTCGATATTTTAGGCCTCGGGCGGGACGCGGTGGCGCGAAACGGCTAGACTCGGCTCGCGGTGCGAGCTTTTCTCTCCGCGTCCGTGTTCACGGGAAAGGGTTCTTCATGCCGCCTCGCCAAATCCGTCCGAACTGCCGCGCTCTGCTGCTGGCGAGCACTACGCTCGCGGCGCTGACGTCGGGCGCGGCCGCGAACGATCTGCCCGCCACACCCGAGGGCGCTGCGAAGATCACCGCCTTCTTCGAGACCTACGCCGGCAAGGCCGCGGCGACGCCTCCTGCCCTCGTGGTCACGCCGGAGGGTACGGACTATCTCGTCACCGCCGACATCGGCGCGCTGATCGCCCCGCTCAAGAGCGCCGGCCTCAACTACGATTCGGCCGTCTTCAATTTCAAAGTGTTCGAGCAAGACGATGCGGCATGGCGCGTCGAACAGGATAACTTCCCGCCGTATCACGTCCAGATGACACAGAATAATGTGACGACCGACGTGGCGGTTTCAGTGAACGGGCTCAAAAGCGTCACCTTGTTGGATACTGCGCTGGACTGGATCCGAAGCGGTCAATACCATATCGACAATATGACCATGCGAGAGCGTCTGCCTGGGGTCGACGTAACCGTGGGGGGCGGCCCGTTGGGGGCTACGATGGCCACCCAGGCATCGGCCGACAGCGCCGTCTCCTCGACCATGCGGGAGAGCCTCGGCGCCCTCGAAATGACGTTGGCCGTCGATCCCAAGGCCGCCAATCCCTCGGCCACGGACAGCGCACAACCGTTCAACGCCGCCGCTCGATTCGAATCGGGGACCGTCGACTTCAAACTCGACGGGGTGAAGCCTCGCCCGTTGCTCGATCTCTGGGCTTTTATTGTAGCCCATCCCACCCGTCCCGAACTCGCCGCCGACGAAGCGGCGTTCAAGACGCTGTTGACGGCGGCGCTCGCTGGCCGGACTGCGCTTGACGAAGAATTCGGTCTGCAGAAACTTTCGGTGCAGACGCCTAAGGGCTTATTTACATTCGACGGAGCGAAGGTGGGCGTGAGCGTTGCGGCGGCAGGCCCTGCGAGCCGGTTCGAGCAGCATTACGCCGCGACCGGTCTCGCGCTTCCGCCTGGTCTGGTCCCCGCCCAATATCAAGATTTGGTGCCGACTTCGTTCGATCTCGGCTTCAAGGTCAGCGGCTTCGACCTGACCGCAGCGGGCACGGAGGCCATCGCCGACATGCACCTGGCCGGCGATGCGCCGCCGATCGCCGCGGAGGACGAGGCGAAGGTTTCGGCCAAGCTGCAGAGCGGGGGTCCCGTGGTCATCGACATCCCCTCCTCGCATATTCGGGCGCCGCAGCTCGATGTCAGCTTCGAGGGTCAGGTTCACTATCTCGGCCCCAAGTCCACAGGGACGATTACCGTCCATGCGCGCAATTTCGACCAGACTACCGCTGCGGCGTTGAAAGCCGGCGGCCCCGAGGGGGAGAAGAAGTTGGTTCCGCTCGTCGCGATGGTGAAGGGCCTCGCCAAGTCCGATCCCGACGGCGTAATGACGTGGGTTTGCGAAATCGGCGACGACCGCGTGATGAAGGTCAACGGCCTGCCGCTCGGCAAGGCGCCGAACTGAACGGCGCGGCTGACGCAGCTGTAGGCGCGGTCGTCGACCGCGCGGGTTCGGCGTGGATCACATTCGGAAATCGTGGCGCTCCCGACGCGGCCGCGCTCAGCGAGCGCGGCTACAG
>JBAQGU010001074.1:0-5253 GCA_049287975.1 Roseiarcus sp. | reverse complement strand
CGCCGGCAGATCGAGCGCCGCCATCGAGGCATTCTCGCGCACGGGGCGGCCCAGCGCCAGGCCCTCGGCGACACGGTCCGACGGAAAGTAGCATAGCCCCGCTTGCAGGGAGCTGAACGGAGCCGGGCGCGGCGTCGCCCGACCGCCGACGCGGATCTCTCCGGAGGCGATCGTCTCCAACCCGTAGACCGCGCGGACGAGTTCGGATTTGCCGCAGCCGACGAGCCCGGCGATCCCGGTGATTTCACCAGCCCGGGCGTAAAAACTGACCTCGTTCACGGCGCCGTCCGCGAGGGTGAGCCGCTCTACCTCGAGCAGAGTTTTCCCCGGGCGGTGATCGATGCGCGGGAACAACACGCCGATCTTGCGCCCGGTCATCAGTTCCACCAGCTCGGTTTCGGAGACGGCGCCGGCGTTCACGGTTGTTATCTTGCGCCCGTCGCGAAGGACGGTGATGCGATCGGCGATCTGCTTGATCTCTCGCATGCGGTGGGAAACATAGATGATGCCGACGCCGGACGCTTTCAGCTTGGCGATCAGATCGAACAGGCTGGCAGCCTCCGATTCGGTGAGCGAGGCGGTCGGCTCGTCGAGGATCAACAGCCGGACGTCGGCGAGCAGCGCCTTGACGATCTCGACCATTTGCTGATGCGCGCGCGAGAGTCGCCCCACCTTGCGGTCGGGATGGAGGTCGAACCCGAGTTCGGCGATGATCTTCAGCGCCCGAGCGCGCATCGCAGGACCAAGGAGAAACCCGCCCCGCGTCAGCTCCCGGCCGAGAAACAGGTTCTGTTCCACGGTGAGCTCGGGGACCAGGCTGAATTCCTGGAACACCGGGCTGATGCCCATCATTCGGGCCATGTGTGGGGTGAATCGGCCGATCCCTTCACCCCGGAACCGGAATTCGCCGGCGTCGGGGGCATAGGTGCCGGCGATGATGTTGATCAGCGTCGACTTGCCCGCGCCGTTCTCGCCGAACAGGACGTGGACCTCGCCGGGCCGAAGATCGAAGTCGACGCCGTCGAGCGCGACCACGCCGGGGAAGAACTTCGATACCCCGGACAATTCCAGCAGCAGGCCGTCGCTGCGCGCCGAAGCAGCGGCGCGCGGGGTATCCCTGACGCTGGGTTCGGCGGCGGTCATGACATCTTGCGCCCGGCGCCCGTCATTTGATCACGGCGCCTTCACCGAATAGACCGCCTTGAAGTCGGCCGGCGCGAGGACGAGGCCGATGTTGATCGACTTGATGTTGCTCTGCGCGACCATGTCGGGAATCGCCATCAGGCTTTTCATATAGGGCTGATGCTCGAGCGCGCGCACGGCGGTGTCGATCGCGATGCGGCCTTGCAGAACGGGGTACTGCGTCGCGAAGCCGAGAATCTCGCCCTTGTTGAGCGCGTCGAGCATCGCCTGGTTCTCATAGGAGGACATGATCAGCGTCCCCTTTTTGCCGGCTTCGGCTACCGCTCCTATCGCGGCCTCGGCCGCGGGCGCGCATCCCCAGATCACGTTCATGTCCGGATACGCCTGGAGCGCGTTCTGGATCAAGCCGAATTGCACCGCGACGCCCGAGTCGCCGAACTTGTCGTCGAGGTCCTTGACGTTGCTCTTGTCCTTGATCGCCTTCTTGAACCCGTCGAGGAATGCCTCGGCCCAACCCGAGCCGGAGGGGCCGGGGAAGGTGACGACGTCGGCCTTCTTGTCTTTGAGATAGTCGACCAGATAGTCGCCGGTCTGGACGCCCATCGTGGTGAAGTCGACCGTCATCTTCGAGGTCACGGTCGACTTGGAGACCGGATTCACCGTCGAGATGATGACCTTGCCCGCCTTCACGCCCTCGGCGAATTTCTTGTCGAGGCCCGCCTCGGAAATCGGCCCGACGATGATCGCGTCGAAATTGCCGGCCATGCAATCGTCGAACTGCGAGAGTTGCTTGGGCAGGTTCTCGTAACCGCCCGCCTGGTACATCGTCATGTTGACGCCCATGCGCTTGGCTTCCTCGACGACGCCATAGTCGGCCGCGACCCAGAACGTATCTTTCATATGCGGAAACAGCACACAGATGTTCCAGGGCTTGGAGGCCTTGGTCAACGGCGTGTATTCGACGGTCTGCTGCGACCCCGAATCAAAGTTGTAGACCTTCGCCGGCCACCAATCGGCCGCAGAGGCGCTGCTGCTCGCGAGCAGGCCCCACGCAGCAACCGCGGTCGACGCCCAAAGAGCTGAATACTTCATTTCACACCTCCACTCGTTTTCGATTGAGCTGACGACCCAACCCATATCGCCAGAATACACCCGTACTTCCCGATGAGCTCTTTCAGGGTTCATGCCATCGGGCATTTCGACGTGTTTGTCTCGATTGGTGCGCTCACGACCCGCCTTCCAATTTCCCGCGAGTAATGACGTACGAACCGCTGCCGTGCAGTTCGGCCTTCCAGCCTGGTTCGATCACGATGGTGGTCGTCGTTTCCTCGATGATTGCGGGCCCTTCGATCTCTGCGCCCGCGCCGAGTGCGCCGCCGTCGTAGACCGGCGCCGACATACTATCGCCGGACGCAGCGAAGATGGCGTTTCGCCGGCCCTTCAGCGCCTCGTGCGCTCGCTTCCCTTCGCTCAGGACCGGTGTCTCCGGCTTGTCGATCAGGCCGTAAACCGTCGATTCGACGTTGACGACTTCGACCAGGCTATGGCGCTCGGAATAGGTGTAGAGTTGCTCATGCCTGCGATGGAACGCATCCTTGATGCGATCGATCGTCTTCGCGTCGATTTCAAACGTATCGATATCGACGGTGCACTCGTGCACTTGGCCGACGTAGCGCATTTCGAGGCTCCGGCGCGCCACGACCTTTGCTTGCGCGAACCCGTCATCGAGAAGATGCTCGACCCCTTTGGCCTCGACCGACTTGAACAATTGATTCAGTCGCTGATACGAATCCTCGTTGTCGAGACGCGCAGGCGCGGTCGCCATGTAATTGTACTTCACATCCGAAATGATCTGCCCGAACGCGCAGAGCCCCGAGGCGAGCTTCGGCAGGACGATCGTCTCGATGCCGATCTCGCGCGCCAACGCGGTGATGTGGGCGGCGGTCGCGCCGCCGGCCCCGACGAGCACGAAGTCGCGCGGGTCGAATCCACGCTCGACGGAGACACGCCGAATCCCGTTCACCATATTGTTGTTGACGATGATGAACATGCCGCAAGCCGCCTGCTCGATCGACAAATCGAGCCGATCGGCGATTTTCGCGATGGCTGCGCGCGCCTTCTCGTGGTCCAGCGGAAGACTTCCTCCCAACAGGCCTTCCGGGCTCAGATAGCCCAGTACGAGGTTCGTGTCCGAGATCGTCGGCTCGGTTCCTCCTTGACCGTAACAGGCCGGTCCTGGTTGAGCGCCGGCCGACTGCGGCCCGACCTGAAGCACGCCCTGCGAGTCGATCCAACCGATCGATCCGCCGCCGGCGCCGAGCGTTTCGACCTGGATCATCGGCACGCCGATGCGATAGCGCAGGAAATCGATGTTCTTGTTGAGGTTGGTCTGACCGTCCTTCGTCAAGGTAATGTCGAAGGAGGTGCCGCCCATGTCGATGGTGATGACGTTCTTCTGCTCGAACGGCGCGCAGACAAAAAGGCCGGCCTGTGGCGCCGACGCGGGCCCCGAATTGATCGCATAGACGGAACGGTCGGTCATCACCTGGCCAATCGCCAGCCCGCCATTCGATTGGAAATAGCGCACGGGTTGTTGGGCGCCGAGCGACTTGAAATAGGCGTCGACCGAAGCGACATACTCGCGCATCACCGGCGCCAGATACGCGTTCAATACCGAGGTCGAAGTACGCGTATATTCTCGGATTTGCGGATAGAGGTCGCTGCCCACGGTCAAAATCACCTCTGGCAACCGCTCGCGAACGATCTGTGCGGCTCTCTGCTCGTGCGCGGGATTCAAGACCGACCATACGAAGGAGATCGCCACGGATTCGACGCCCTCGCGCTTGAACAGGTCACACGCGGCGACGACATCTTCCTCGTGTATCGCGGTGCGAATGGAGCCATCGGAAATGACCCTCTCGCGGACCCCCCGGCGCAAATAGCGAGGGGCGAGCATCACAGCGGCGGGATATTCGGGATCGTAACGGAAGCCGTCTTCCTTGTGGCCGTTACGAATCTCGATCGAGTCCTCGTGGCCTGCCGTACAGATAAGGCCGGTCTTGCCGCCGCGATGTGTGATCAGCGCATTCAGGCCGACCGTGGTGCCGTTGATGCAGAGATCGCAATTGGAGACGATCTGCTCGGGGCTGAGGCCGAGATCGCGGGATATCAGCTTCAGGCCGTCCTCGATGGCCTGGGTGGGATTGGCCGGAGTGGAAAGCGATTTGAAAAGTTTCGTGACCCCGGTCGACCGATCCGCGATCACGAAATCGGTGAAGGTCCCCCCCGCGTCGATGCCGAGACGGTAATTGACGTTCATTTCGGACATCCTGTCACGCCGACCGCAAGAGCGAAGACGCGGCGACGTCGACTTCGAGCGTCTCCACACTCTTGATCACAACGCCGTAGTCTTCCCTGGCCCCCTCGAGAGAAACCAGACCGTTGCGAACGTCGCTCACCACTTTCTCGATGGGCCGCTCCCGGGGGTCGCCGTATCCGCCGCCGCCTGGATTCATGTTGGTGATGGTTTCCCCCGGCTTGATCGTTTCGAGAATGTTGGTGCGAGCAACCTGAACGGCGCCGCCTCGGTTGATCTCGACGCGGCCGACCTTCCCGTCGATCATCTTGGAGGCGGCGCCCGCCGCGCCCATCGCCGGAATGCGGCGTCCCTCGCCAAAACCGATGCACAGCATCTCCTTGTCGAGCGGCTCGACCTCCCACGCCGTGCCGGAGCCGCCGCGGAATTTGCCGGCGCCGCCAGAGTCCGTCATCAGCGAATAGCGGTGGATGATGATGGGGTAGGAATATTCCAATAACTCGACGTCGCCTGAGGTCAGCGCGCCGAAGCAGCATTCGGGTCCCACCGCGTGCCAGCCGTCCTGATGCGGCGTCGCTCCGCCCCCGGAGATGATCGTCGCCAGCACCATGGTCACAAATTCCTCGTTGGTCCGGCTGTCCCAACCGGCGATATTCAACCCGTTGGCGTGCCCCCAGGACGCCGCGACCTTCGAGGGCATCGCCGTCTCGAAGGCGAGGCGGACGGCGTCGGTCAGCGTCTCCATGGGCGTCGTGGTGCAGTTCATATGCGGCGCTGGCTCCATCGCATTGCAG
>JBAQGU010001073.1:0-7419 GCA_049287975.1 Roseiarcus sp. | reverse complement strand
GGCTTTTCCTGGGGCTTGTTCGCGGCGCTTTTTCTCGCGCCCGACCTGAGCTTCGCGGCCTATTGGCTAGGCCGGAAATGGGGCGCCGCGGCTTATAACCTCGTCCACAGCACGATCGCGCCGTTGGCGCTCGGCGCCGCGGCGCTGGCGCTCGCCGCGCCGCTCCTCCAGGCGATCGCGCTGATCGCTCCGGCGCATATCGGCTTCGACCGGGCCTTGGGCTACGGCCTCAAATATTCCGCCGGCTTCGGCGCCACGCATCTCGGAAGACCGTAGTCGCGCTCGCTGAGCGCGGCTGTCGTAGAGCGCCTCATTCTCGGAGCGTCGACCAAGCTGAACCCACGCGGTCAGCGACCGCGTCCACAACAGCGGCGTGTAACAAACCCAGGAGTTCAACCATGCGGATCCATGCGATTCAGACCGGGGCGGTCCAAATCAAGGCTTCGCAGATCGTCGGGCGCGGCCACGGACTCGCGCGGCGGCTGGCGCCTCTGTTCGACGAAAATTGGTCGGACTGGCTGCCGGTCTACGCCTTCGCGATCGAACATCGCGACGGAGTGATCCTGGTCGACTCCGGTTCGAATGCGGGCCTGAAGAGCTTGCCGCGCTGGCACCCCTATTTCCGCCTCGCCGTGCGGTTCGAAATCGAGCGCGAGCAGCAGGCGGGGCCGCAACTCCGCGCGCTCGGAATCGCGCCGCGCGACGTCAAGACCGTCGTGCTGACGCACATGCACATCGATCACGACGGCGGCCTCGCGGATTTCACGGCGAGCAGGGTTCTCGTCAGCCCGGGCGAGCTGAAGGCCGCCTCGGGGTTCGCGGGCGAGATCAGAGGCTATTTGCCGAAACGTTGGCCTCGAGGCTTCGATCCGCAGCCGCTCGCCCTCGCCGACGAGCCCTACGGTCCCTTCGCGAAATCGCGGCGCGTGACGGCGGACGGCGCGGTGATCGCGATCCCGACGCCGGGCCACACGCGCGACCACCTGTCCGTGGCGGTCGACGACGGCGACGCCTGCGTAATTCTCGCGGGCGACGCCTCCTACAGCGAGGCCAATTTGATTGCCGGCCAGGTCGATGGCGTCAGCGGCGACGAGAACGTCGCGCGCGCTACGTTGGCGAAACTGCGCGACCTCGCGGCGAGCCGGCCGGCGATCTACCTGCCGGCCCACGATCCCGGCTCGGCCGGACGGCTGGCGCGTCGGCAAGACGGGGAAAATGGCGCCGTGCCCGGGTCGTTGCAATCGGGTGAGGGCGATCCCTTCTCCCGCTTGCGGGAGAAGGTGGCGCGAAGCGCCGGATGAGGGCCTTTTCTGGCTGGGAATCGCGGCTTCGCCTTCACCCCAACCCTCTCCCGCCAACCGGGAGAGGGGGTTTTGAGCTTCGCCCTCAGCCGTAGAGCGCCGGCTTTTCCCCCAGGCGGATTTCGACCCGTTCTCCGGAACGGAGGGCCTCGAGCGCCGCCTCGGATGTGGTGGTGGCGACGTAGCCGTCCCAGGCGCTGGGCCCGGCCGCGCCGCCCTCAGCGGCAGCGGCGAGCCATTCGCGGAATTCGGCGTCGAACGCGTCATTGAAGCGCTCGCGCCAATCGGCGGGAACCCGCCCCGAAAAGGCGCCCGCGCTCCTGACCACGATAGGGTTGCGCTCGGCCAGCGCCGCGACGCCGGTCTCGCCGACGACCTCGCCGCGGATATCGTAGCCGTAAGCGATGTTGACCGAGGTTTCGATGGTGACCAGCGCGCCGAGGCGCATTTCCATCAGCGTGAACAGGGGATCGTCGAAGGGACCGCGCGAGTTGCGGCGCGGCGATTTCACGGTGACCGCGACCGGCTCGTCCCCGAGCAGAAATCTCGAGATATCGATGTCGTGCACGGCCGTGTCGTTCAACGCCATTTCGCTGACGAAGTGGCCGGGCATCGACGGGTTGCGGTGCACGCTGTTGAAGATCAGAGGGGCGCCGATCGCTCCGCTGGCGATCGTCGCCGCGAGCGCGCGGTACTGCGCGTCGAAGCGGCGCATGAAGCCGACCTGAACCAGGCGGCGCCCGAGCGCCGCTTCCGCATGGAGAATCGCCGAGCCATCCGCGCGAGTCGTCGCCAGCGGCTTTTCACAGAACACGGGCTTGCCAGCCTGGAGCGCGGCGAGAACGTAAGCCGCATGGGTCGGCCCCCACGACGTCACGACGACGGCTGCGACGTCCGGGGCGGCGATCAGCTCTTCGCCCCTGGCATAGGTTTTCGCGCCTGCCGTGCGAGCGGCCACTTCTCGAGCCCGCGCAGCATCGGCGTCGCTGACCGCGACGATCCTCGCCCCCGCCAGGACGTTCGTCAGGCGACGAATATGCTCCTGCCCGATCATCCCGACGCCAATCACGCCGACGTTCAAAGTCATCCCTCTCTCCCGAAGTTGCGGCTACTCACAGGGCGCTCGCGACCGCGAGCATCCAGAATCCCACGTCTCTATCACGCTTACGCACTTTACGCCCTTTGTCGCTCCGGCTGGACACCCGCTTGCGCGGGTTCGCCTCGCTCTCCTCTCCCGCCGCGGTGGCGGCAAACGATCGCTTGTCTGGGCCGGCGCGATGTGGCTTGCTCGAGCGCGGTATAGCGAGGGAGACAGTTCGTGCCCAATCCAACCTTGTGGGGATTGTTCGTCGTCGCGTCGGTCGCGCTGCTGCTGACGCCCGGCCCGGCCGTGCTTTATATCGTCGCCCGCTCGGTCAAGCAGGGGCGCGCGGCGGGGCTCGTCTCGGTGCTCGGCATCCATCTCGCGACGGCGGTGCATATCGCGGCGGCGGCGGTCGGGCTCTCCGCCCTCATCGTTTCGTCGGCGTTCGCGTTCGCGATCGTGAAATATCTCGGCGCCGCCTATCTCATCTGGATCGGCATACGCACCTTCATGGCCAAGGATCCCCCTCCCGAAACGCCGGCAGCGCCCGCCGAACCGCTGCGCCGCGTCTTTCGCGACGGTTTCGTCGTCAATCTCTTCAACCCGAAGACGGCGATCTTCTTTCTCGCATTCCTGCCGCAATTCCTCGATCCCGCGCGCGGCGCGCTGCGAGCGCAGATTCTCGTGCTCGGCCTGACCTTCATGGGGCTCGGCGTCATGAGCGACGCGATGTACGCGCTGGCGGCCGGCGCCGCCGGCGATTTCGTCCGCCGCAACCGGCGCTTCCTGCGCTGGCAGCGCTGGTTCGCCGGCGGCTCGTTCGTGGGTCTCGGCGTCACGGCGGCGTTCGCGACGCGAAAGTGACGCGGATTGGCCAGCGTCGGTCCATCGTCCAGGAAGCGTCCCATGCGCACTGTTTGGCGTTTGTGCCGGCTCACGACGGGCGCTGTCTCGCGCCGCGCCGCGCCGCGAGCAGGCGGATCAGTGGTTGCGACGAATTCGCTTTTTTCTTGCTTCCGAGTCGGTCCCAAGCCGCTCGACAAATTCCTTGCCAAGACGGCCAAAGCGGCGTCGCCCGTCGCCCGGAAATGCTATGGTCTCGGAAGCCTCCAAGCCACTAGATCTGGTACACGGCCGCCACGGCTGACCGCGCGCTCCGGCTGAGAGCCGCAAGACTGCCAAAGTTGACGAATTCGACGTGCGAGGAAATTTTCCGCCTCGCGACCCATTGAAATCGCTAGAAACCGGGAAAGAATCTCGATGAGGGGTCGGGCTGTCACGCGCGTCCACCTTCTCCCCGCGAGGCGGGAAGGGGCCGACCCGTCAATACACGACCACCGACCGGATCGACTTGCCCTCGTGCATCAGGTCGAAGGCGTCGTTGATGCGCTCGAGCGGCATCGTGTGGGTGATGAGATCGTCGATGTTGATCTTGCCCTCCATGTACCAGTCGACGATCTTCGGCACGTCGGTGCGCCCCCGCGCGCCGCCGAACGCCGAACCCTTCCAGACGCGGCCGGTGACGAGCTGGAACGGGCGGGTGGATATTTCCGCGCCCGACGGCGCGACGCCGATGATGATCGATTCGCCCCAGCCGCGATGGCAGCATTCCAGTGCCTGCCGCATGGTAGTGGTGCTCCCGATGCACTCGAATGAAAAATCCGCGCCCCCGCCGGTGAGATCGACGATCGCCTGCACGACCTTGTCGCGGCCGACCTCGTCCGGATTGACGTAATGGGTCATGCCGAACTTCTTGGCGATTTCGACCTTCGACGGATTGAGGTCGACGCCGACGATCTTGTCGGCTCCGACCATCCTCGCGCCCTGGATGACGTTGAGGCCGATGCCGCCGAGCCCGAACACCACGACATTGGCGCCCGGCCAGACTTTCGCGGTCCAGACGACGGCGCCGATCCCGGTGGTGACGCCGCAGCCGATGTAGCAAATCTTGTCGAAGGCTGCGTCCGCGCGCACCTTGGCGATCGCGATCTCGGGCAGCACGGTGAAATTCGAAAACGTCGAGCAGCCCATGTAATGGAACAACTCGCCGCCGTGGCAGGAGAAGCGCGAGGTCTGGTCCGGCATCAGGCCCTGGCCCTGCGTCGCGCGAATCGCGGTGCAGAGGTTGGAGCGCCGGGAGAGGCAGGTTTTGCATTGCCGGCATTCGGGCGTGTAGAGCGGAATGACGTGGTCGCCCACTTTCACGGAGGTCACGCCGGCGCCGATCTCGCGCACGATCCCGGCGCCCTCGTGGCCGAGGATGGCGGGGAACTTGCCCTCGGAGTCGAGACCCGAAAGCGTATAGGCGTCTGTGTGGCAGACGCCCGTCGCCATGACCTCGACGAGCGCTTCGCCGGCCTTGGGGCCGCTGATTTCGATGGTTTCGATGCTGAGCTTCTTATTGGCTTCCCAGGCGACGGCGGCGCGAGATTGCATGGCGGGTTCCCCGAGGCTGCGCCCGCGCCGATGGCGCGGGCCGGCAGGCTCTAGCGTTCCGCCGGGGCTCTGTCGAGAACGACGGCGTCGCGGGCTCTTTGGCGCTCACGCCATCAACCATTCATGCGCGGGATCGTTGTGGAAGCGCCAGGTGCGCTTCGGACCAGCCATCACGTTGAGATAATAGAGGTCGTAGCCGTGCGCGGCGCCGACGGGGTGATAGCCGCGCGGCACCAGCACCACATCGCGGTCGCCGACCGCCATCGTCTCGTCGAGTTCGCGGTCGTCGGTGTAGACCCGCTGCAGCGCGAAACCCTGCGGCGGCGAAAAGCGGTGATAGTAGGTCTCCTCCAGCAGCGATTCCCTGGGGAGGTCGTCGCGGTCGTGCTTGTGCGGGGGATAGCTCGACCAATGTCCGCTCGGGGTGATCACCTCCACCACGAGCAGGCTCTCGGCCGCCGCGGTCTCCGACAGGATGTTGCGGACATGACGCGTGTTGGTTCCCTTGCCGCGCGTCAGCGTTTCGACATCTTCCGGCGGAATGACGCGTGCGGGCAACTTGCCTGTGGCCGGCGCGGAACAGATCGCGATCTCGCAATCCTCCTCCGCTGCGACTGAGACTTCGTTGTGCGGAGGTACGTAGACGGACCAGGGCAGGCCCGAGAACACGTCGGCGCGTTCGCCAATGACGCCCGAATCGAAATTACCGGTCGTCACGCGCGCCTTGCCCGAGAGCACGACGATGCAGATTTCGCGATCTCCCCTCTTCAGCGAAGCGCGGGCGCCTTTGTCGATCGCGCGGGATTCGAAGCCGACATAGGTCCAGCCCGCGCTCTCGGGCGTGATCCTGTGCCTGACGCCGTCCGCTGATTGTGTGGGGTGAACGAGCAGCTTGGAGGGCATGGGCGGGTTCCTTTTCTACCGCTTCCCCCGCAAAGGGGGGAAGGGAGCGGGCGTCAAACCAAACCGCTCTCACGGAACGCCGCGCGCAAATGCGCGACGCCCTTCTTGGCATAGGGGAGCGAGGGCGCTTTTTTCGGATCCTGCTCGGCCTCCAATATGACCCAGCCGGAATAGCCCTTCAATTCCTGAAATACTTCGACAAAGTCGACCATGCCGTCGCCCGGCACGGTATACACGCCCAGATCCGCGCCCTTGCCGAGAATGGAGTCGAGGAAGCTCCAGTCGCCGGCGTTCGCCTCGTCCATCTTGGCCTTGCGCACGTCTTTGCAGTGGACGTGGCGGATGCGGTCGCGGTAGCGGCGCGCGAGCGCGGCGGGGTCGGAACCGCCCCAGGTCGCGTGCCCCGTGTCGAGCAGCAGATTCACCGGCGCCTTCGTGTTTTCCATGAACGCGTCGATGTCGGCCTCGGACTGGACGATCGTGCCCATGTGGTGGTGATAGCAGAGCGTCAGCCCCACATCCGCGACGCGGCTCGCGAATTCCGTCATCTTGGCCCCAAAGCCAGTCCAGTCGGCCTTGGCCAGCCGGGGGCGCTTGGACAGCGGCGCCGCGCGGTTGCCATGGATAGCGTTCGAGGTTTCGGCGGCGATGAGGATGCCGGCCCCGGCGCCCTTGGTCATTGCGATATGGGCCTGGGCGGCTTCAAATTGCTCGGTCGCCGAGCGCTGCAGCAGTTCCGTCGAATACCAGCCGCCGACGAAAACAAGGCCGAACTCGGAGAGCTTGGCTTTGAGCGCCGCGCCGTCATTCGGCATCTTGTTGCCCTTTTCCATGCCTTCGAAGCCGGCCTCCTTGGCTTCCGCGAGGCAGGTCTCCAGCGGCGTATCGCCGCCGATTTCCTGTAAGTCGTCGTTGGACCAGCCTATCGGGTTGGCGCCGAGGCGAATCGTCATGGTTTCAATCTCCTAAGCGCTGGGACGCCAGCGCTTCCTCGTATTGGCTTCGGGCCTTGACGACCTCGGGCCTCGTCGAGGTCGCGGGCACCGCGACGTTCCACCAGGCGCCGCCCGCATCCGTCGTATTGATCGGATCGGTGTCGAGGACGATGACTCGAGTCGACCTCGCCGCCCGAGCGGCCTCGAGCGCGGATTCCAGTTCGGCGATCGAGGCGGCCTTGACCGCATGCGCGCCGAGCGAGCTCGCGTGCGCGACGAAATCGACCTCGGGCAGAACCTCGTGCCGCGCGTCGCGCAGCAGATTGTTGAAGGACTCGCCGCCTGTGGCGCGTTGCAGGCGGTTGATGCAGGCGAAGCCCCTGTTGTCGGTGACGACGATGATGAGTTTCAGCCCCAACATCACCGAGGTCGCGATTTCGGAATTCATCATCAGATAGGAGCCGTCGCCGACGACGACGATCACCTCGCGGTCGGGATGCGCGAGCTTCACGCCGAGGCCGCCGGCGATCTCATAGCCCATGCAGGAATAGCCGTACTCCATGTGATAGCCGAGCGGCGCACGCGCCTGCCACAATTTCTGCAAGTCTCCGGGCAGGCCTCCCGCGGCGCAAACCACGATGTCGTCAGGCCTTCCCACGCGCATCAGCGCGCCCAGCACCTGCCCGTCGGTGGGAGTCGCGGCGTTGGTCGGCGCGAGATAGCGCGCCGCGATCTCGAGCCATTCGCGCTTCGCCTTGGT
>JBAQGU010001072.1:0-4878 GCA_049287975.1 Roseiarcus sp. | reverse complement strand
GCCGCGATCTATCGGGCGTACATTTCGCGATGGATTTCCTGCCGCAGCAGAACCGCCGCGTCTCCGGCGAACCGGTCGGCACGAACGAGCCAATCCTGGCCTCCGGCAAGCATGTCATCGTCATCGGCGGCGGCGACACTGGATCGGACTGCATCGGCACCTCGATCCGCCAGGGCGCGGTGAAGGTCACGCAGCTCGAAATCCTGCCGATGCCGCCCAAGATCGAGGATAAGATGCTGAACTGGCCGAACTGGCCGGTGAAGTTGCGAACGTCCTCCAGCCACGAGGAAGGCGCCGAGCGGGATTTCGCCGTGATGACGCAAAGGTTCGAGGGCGAGAACGGCGTCGTCACCGGTATCGATTGCGTGCGCGCGGACGAAAAAATGCGGCCGATCGCGGGCAGCGAATTCACGCTGAAGGCCGATCTCGTGCTGCTCGCGATGGGCTTCCTCTCGCCGGTCAAGGAGGGCATGCTCGAGGAGCTCGGCGTCACGCTCGACGCACGCGGCAATGTCGCGGCCGATACGAAGCGCTACGCGTCCTCCCTCGGCAAGGTCTTCGCCTGCGGCGACATGCGGCGGGGCCAGTCGCTCGTCGTCTGGGCGATCCGCGAGGGGCGTCAATGCGCGGCCTCGATCGATCAGGCGCTGATGGGAACGACGACGCTGCCGCGCTGAGCCAGTCGACGCAACTCGAGCCGCCTTATCGCGCCTTCGAGCCCTCGGGCAACACGCGCGTGATGTGCCCCATCTTCCGCCCAGGCCGGGTCTCCAGCTTGCCGTAGAGATGCAGGCTGAGATCGGGCTGGGCGAGGATGTCGCGCCATTCGTCGGCTTCCTCGCCGATCAGATTATGCATTTCGATCCCGCCGCGCCGCATCGGCGAGCCGAGCGGCCAGCCGGCGATGGCGCGGATATGCTGTTCGAATTGCGAAGTCTGCGCGCCGTCGATTGTCCAGTGCCCCGAATTGTGCACGCGCGGCGCGATCTCGTTGACGATCAGCCGCTCGGCGCCATCCGCGCCGCGCGCCACGAACAGCTCGACGCCGACGACGCCGACGTAGTCCAACGCCTCGAGGATGCGCGCGGCGATCTCCTTGGCCGCCGCCTCCATACCGGGCGCCACTCGCGCCGGCAGACGCGTTCGCGCCAGGATATGGCGCTCGTGCTCGTTCTCGCAGAGATCATAGGCTGATACCGCCCCCTCGAGGCTGCGCGCCGCGATGACCGAGACTTCCCGCTCGAAAGCGACGAAGCCTTCGAGGATCATCGGGGCGCCGCCCAGCGTGCGATGCACCGCCGGCACGTTCGAGCCCTCGCGGATCATCGCCTGGCCTTTGCCGTCGTAGCCGAAGCGGCGCGTCTTCAGGATCGAGGGGCGGCCGAGTTCGCCGACCGCGCGCATCAGCGCGCCGGAATCCTCGACGCCGATGAAGGGTGCGGTTTCGAGACCGAGATCGCGCAGGAAGTTCTTCTCGATCAGCCGGTCCTGCGTCGAGGCGAGCGCGAGCGGTCCGGGCCGCACCGGCTTGCGCGCGCTCAAGAATTCGACGCAGGCGGTCGGCACGTTCTCGAATTCGAACGTGATGACGTCGACCGCCTCCGCGAAGCGCGCGAGCGCCGCTTCGTCCTCGTAGGCAGCGACCGTGTTGGCGCTCGCCGCGTCGTGCGCCGGCGCCTCGGCCTCGGGCGCGTAGATGTGGCAGCGCAGGCCGACCTTCAGTGCTGCGATCGCGAGCATCCGCCCGAGCTGACCGGCGCCGAGAATGCCGATCGTAGCGCCGGGCGAGAGGATCACGTCGGCCCGTCCGTGGGAAATTCGGGAACGGCGTCGCGTCGGGCCTCGCGCCAAGCCGTCAGCCGCGCGTCGAGTTCGGGATCGGAAAGCGCGAGCACGGAAACCGCCAGCAGCGCCGCGTTGACCGCCCCGGCCGGCCCGATCGCCAAGGTCCCGACCGGTACGCCCGCCGGCATCTGCACGATCGACAGCAGGCTGTCCTGCCCGGACAACGCCTGGGATTCGATCGGCACGCCGAACACCGGCAGCGTCGTGAACGCCGCCGTCATGCCGGGCAGATGCGCCGCCCCCCCTGCCCCCGCGATGATTATTTCGAACCCGGCGGCTTTCGCGCCCTTGGCGAATGCGACCAACCGATCCGGGGTTCGATGCGCGGAGACGATGCGCGCCTCATGGCCGACGCCGAGTTCCTGAAGCGTCTCCGCGGCGCGCCGCATCGTCGGCCAGTCGGACCGGCTGCCCATGATGATGGCGACGGGTTTCGCGGACGCGCTCACGGGCGCTCTAGGGGACGAGTCGGGTCGGAAACCATGATCTGCGCTTAACGGAAGGGGTTAGGGCGCGCAAGCCGGGCGCGCGAAGCCAAAGCCCTTACCAGCAACAAAATCGAGGAGGACAGCGCTGCGACATCGCGGCGCCGGCGTCACGCCCCGAGGCCCATGGAGCGGGCTCGCGCAAAACCGAGATTCTGTCGCGGTTTTGCGTATTTTCAAGGCTTTGCAGGACGGAAAATTTCCTCATCGGTCGTCCGGCAGCTGCGCCGTCTGCGTTGATCCGTGACTCGGATTACGGAGGACAAACGGCGCCGATTCCCCGCTCGCCGAGCTCCCGTTCGAGACCGACGCGACGGACGGGAGTTAAGGCGGCCGAACAAAGGCGGCCTCCCAAGCTTTTCTGCAAGCTTTTCCAAATCTAGGCTGTTTTTGTCCAAGCTTTTCCAAACAAAGCTTTAGCCGTTTTGTGGGATTTCAAGGGGTTGCAAGCCTCAAAAATCTAAATGATGTCCCTCCAAATTTTTTGTGGTTCCCGCCCTTCCTTCAGCCGTAATCCAGACGCCGCCGCGCCGCATTCCGCCGCCCGCGCCACTTGGGTCCGAGCGCGTTCAGCGGTTCGCGCCGGTTTACGCTGCAGCTTGGTAGAGCGCATGTTCATGGCGGAGGAGGGGTCCGGATCGAGGGAATTTTGAACCTAGCAGATATTCCGGTTTTCGAAAACGTATATCCATCATTTTCCGTAAGGAGGCAGCCTTCGACCGTCATTGCGAGTTCCGCACCGGCCTGCGGCCGGTCCCCTTGGATGAAACGCCTTTCTGATATGCCGCAACTTCCGACCTTGATTTTTGGCGCAAAATCAGGGACGTCTCTTCTCTTTTTCCGTACACAGCTTCTCCAGCAAAATCAACGTGGCAACCTTTTGGTTGCGGGATCAGCAGGACAACACGGCGCGCTCGTTTTGCCTCACCCTCGGGCGGCGAGCTCACTTGGAAAGCGTGGTTGGATTCCGCCACATCCCGCCTTGGTACGTCGCCCCATCGGCTGCGGCGCACTGCGCCGCGTAGACAAGCCAGCGCATTATCGCGCGCCCGGCCGTTTCTAGGGTTGAGCGACGCTCCGACCGGTCATTGGCGGGCGCGGCGGACGGGTTCGAAGGAGCGGTGGCTTCGATCTCGTGCGCCGTCTTGGGCCGCGCATCCGTGGGGCTCTCCTCGAGGTTTGGTTTCCATGAGCGGCGTCTCGCCGACCGCTTCTCGCGTGACAACGACCGCGCCGCGATTCCGGGGGGGACCACCCCTCTCAGCACGCAAAAGGCTCCGTTCGCTTCGCTCGTCGGCGTCAGGAATTCCACGGACGGCCCGAACAGATCGATGCGCTGCCCGACCATCGGATATGTTTCAGCATCCATGACTTTCACTCTAAGTTGCCTCACTCGGCCGCGATCGCTTCATTGCTTGTTCGCTCGAGATCGAGCCCGCCAGCGCTGGGTTGGCCTGGACGGAAAGCAGGTCTGGCCGCCTGGGTCGTCGCCATCATGGCCTGGACTCGGCCGGCAAGCCGGGCCTCGCTAAGCGCGCTCTGCGGCCTGAGGAGCGTGCGCACTTCGAAGAGGATCCTGTCCGTCTCGGGGTCTTCCGCCGCGAGACGCATGAGCGCGCGCGTGTATTGAAGCTTCTTTTCGAAGTCCGGCGGCCGCTCGCCGCGCGTTTTCGGATAGACGAGATCGTTCATCGCGACCGACCAGGGAGCTTCGAGAAGCGGCTGAATTTCAGCGAAGAACGATTCCGCAAGCCCCGCGAGCGGATCGACGCTTTCCCGTCGGGACTCCAGGAGGTTCGCGAGAACGCAGGCCTCCTGCGCCGCCACGGACATCCCCTGGCCGTTGATCGGGGGATAGCGGGAGACCGAGTCGCCGAACGGGACCAAACCGCGCGGGAAGCGGCCGAGCCTGTCGAAAGCGCGCAGCACGCTGCTAGCCATCCCGTACCGCGCGATGTCGCCGACACGTTTGGCGCCGCGGATCGCGTTGTAGATCGTCGGCAAGCGGAACGACTTCACGAACGCCATGAACCCGTCGATGTCGTCGGGCAGCGCTTCGCCATGGTTCACGCAAACCGGCGCTCCATCGTCGCCCCTCGATCGGCACGATGAGGCCGTAGCGGCTGCTGCCCGGCGGAGTAGGCGCGTGCACCGCGACGAGCCAATCCGTCGGAGCGTCCTCCGGCTTCTCGAAGACGGCCGTCGCATAGGCCTGATCGATGCCGATCTCGATCGTCGTCGGCTTCGCCGAGCCGGTCGCCTCGAGGAAGCGTAGCGTTGGCGACGCTCGCCCCGAGGCGTCGACGACCAAGGCCGCGGCGAGACTTCCCTGTGTTCCGGGCGGCGTGTCTTCGAAGCGCACCCCCGCGACCCCGCGATTGTCGGGCGTGGCGATCACCTCCGTCACGCGCGAGCGCGGCCTGAACTCGATATTCGGCACTCGTTCGACCCGGCGACGGCAGATGCGCTCCAGGGCGGGGCGCGACATGCTGAAATGATTGCAGCCGAAGTCGCGCTGTGGAAAAGGGTCAAAACCCGGAATCTCCTG
>JBAQGU010001071.1:0-11415 GCA_049287975.1 Roseiarcus sp. | reverse complement strand
GTACCGGCCGATCGGGGAGACCCTAGCCATTCGAATCGATCCGAATTTTCGGACCGAAAGGGCCGGAGGGGAGAACCTTATTGCCACGCGTGATATCAAAGAATTCGTCAGCCGGAGTGGATGGACTCTCAAATGAACCCTAAATCCGATACCGGGACTCCGGTTACCGCTATCGTCACTGCCTACCGTCGCATAGGGTCGACGATTGAGACGCGGCGATGATCACCGTCCAGACGTCGGGCACGACGGGGCAATCTGGGTCAAACACCAGTGAAGTCATGGATATGAATGTGTAGCTTTGCCCTGCTTTCTTATATTTTCGAGCTGTCTGTTTCAGCTTGGCCGGACTGGTCCTAATTCGGTGTTGACCATGGTAAGTTGACCCTCTTCCGTATAAATACCGTTCCTCACTGGCGCGACATTCGCAGGATTCACGCTCCCGATGAACCATAACGATGTAATAACTACACAAGTAGGGGGGCGCCATCGTTACGCGGTGCCGTTAGCCTTTGCTACCGAAAATCGACTTGCCGCATTTTACACTGACGTCTGTGCCGACTTGGGGTTAGGCCACACCCTTCGGCCACTAACTCATTTTCCTGTTGTTGGAAAGCGCCTGACGCGCCTAGCGCGACGCACCTTACCAGACGACATTATCAGCTATTCAACCGCCTTTCTGTCTTTGCTGGATATGCCCCTGCTATTTCGGCCGACCAGGTCTGAGGCAGAGCGTTATGTTCGGGAGCAAGAAGTTCAAAACCGCCTTGGAACCAGGATGATATCGGCCGGGTTCGGCGACGCCAAGTTTTTATATTCTATGCTCGGTGAGTTTTCCCCCTTTGTTGTAGGAGCAAGACAGGCTGGATTGAAAGTACTGTCTGAAATTTACATAGCTCTGAGCGCACACGAAATCGTAAAGCAAGAGCGATTCCGCTTTCCGGATTGGGAGAGCCCTGTCCCCGATTTCTGGACACTGAACGGCACGGGACATCCCAGTTCTGTTTTGTTGTCAGAAACAGATTTGTTCGTCTGTCCATCACCGTTTGTGCAACAGGATCTGGTGACTCGATGGAATATTACACAGGACCACACCGCAGTCGTTCCGTACATCGCCCGGTCTTACGAGCGGCCGTCACGCGAAACTTGCCGGAAACGAATTCTCTTCGTAGGGACGGCGGCTCTAAGAAAGGGAATTCACTATCTTGCTCAAGCCGCTACGGAATTGCGGCAACAAGATCCGGACTTCGAAGTTCGCGTGATTGGCGAGGTATCTAAACAGGTTCGCAGCCATCGTGACTCGCGGAACCTGCACTTTATGGGTACGATGTCGTGGCGCGAGGCGCAACAGGAACTGTCGGCGGCCGACGTTCTGGTTTTGCCTTCTCTGGCTGAAGGCTCCGCAAGCGTGACGTACGAGGCGCTTTCACTTGGGATTCCACAAGTTGTGACCGCGTCGTCGGGATCGGTGATCAGTAGCGGCGTCGAGGGGTTTGTGATCCCTGAACGGAACGCGGCAGCTGTGGTAGACGCGATCCAGTTAATAACGAAGGATAGAAATAGGCGATTATCAATGTCAGACGCTTCGTTTGAGAAGGCTAAAGATTACTCCTTCGATAAGTTCAAAGCGCGACTCGTGGGATTGTTGGATCGCTGGAGCGTCGCGCAATGAAGAAGCAAGCTACTGTACTGTTCGGGTAGTGAGTCCTAGTCGCGATCGTATCGAATTAGGGGGGAAACATGCCGCCGTGTAGCTTTGCCCTGCTGTCTTTTCAGCTTGGCTTTGGGCGCGCGATGGAGTGATAACAATGTATTTTTGCAAGCCTTTAGGATTTCGGGGCCGTGCTCAAACCCCGACGCGCGCCTGAGCAACGATGCCGGAATGACGGTGACGCGCTCTTCGATTCTACTGTATGCGACACGCCTCCCAGGCAATGCCCAGGGGCGAAACGAAGTGGAGCAGCGGCCTCTTGGCCGCTCGAGCGGTCGAGCGGCGTGGCCCCTGAAGATTGGCCCCTGCGCAACTGGTCCCGACCCCCTCTAGCCCACACACCGCAATTCGGTATTTGAGGGCGTGTCACCGCAATTCCCCCGTCGGTATGTCGCGTTCAGTTAGCGCTTTGGCGATTCCCGCCGAGCGATGTGACGCCCGAAGCCTTCAACTCGGCGATGATCGGCGCAAGTTCCGAAGCTCGTTCATCAGATTAGCGGGCCGCAGATCCCAAACGAGCCGAAAACGTCGCAGACGAGCCCCGCACAGCACTGATTGCCATTCGTGCAAGGCGCGTCAAACCCTCCACAGCTGGCGTGCGCCGCCGTCGTCATGACGATGCTGGAAACCGCCGCCACGGCCGCCCCGAGGCCCAGCTGTCCCGCGATCTGGCGGCGGGTCTTGCCGGTGCGCATGTCAGGCGGCAGGGCGATTTCTTCCGCGAGCAGCTTCGATTTGTTCAGCCGATGCAGCGCCAGCCAGACGGCGCGTTCGTCCTCGCCCAACACGGCGGCGATGTCGGCCACGGACGTCGTACCGTCGCAACAGCGCCATACCTTCGCGGCATAGTCCGTTCAGGCAGATTGCGGCATGGCGACCCATATCGTAGACTAGCGTTTCGTCGTCGATCTCGCGCACGATCAAATGTGCGGTCTTGGCTTTCGGCATAGGATTCGTCGCCATGGCTACCCCCTCGGTTATGCGTATGGAGGCAAACACAACCTTACGGGCCCCGCAAGTCTCAAATAGATAGGCAGAACAAAACGCGTTCCCGATGAGAACGCGTTTTCTCGCGCTAACTCTGCGGACATTGGTCTCACTCGCAAGGAAATTTCCAGCACATGCGTCAGGCGGCCTACCACTCGACTCGCCGGTGGCGCGTGGCTTGATGCTCGACCGCGAGGGCGGCGTCGGCCTTCATGCGATAGGCCGTCGAAACCATCCCGTCGCGCAGCGTTCTAAAGTAAATCGCAGGAATTATTCTGAATTAATCAATTTTATACTTGACGCCATCTAAGTATAACGTAGATTACGTCCATTGAAACCGAAAGAACGGCGACACGCCCGAATTTACCTTATTCGGCTTTTCCCATCGTGCTCGCTGTTGTCGTAAATTCGGTATTGGAGGGCGTGTCACCGTAATCGTGGACACGCGCGTCCGCATTGGGCGCCATACGTTTCGCGCTACGGGCATCACGGCCTATCTCGAAGCCGGCGGCACGCTCGAAAACGCGCAAGCCATGGCAGCGCATGAAAGCCCGCGTACGACCAAGCTCTATGATCGCACCGGCGATGAGATTACGCTGGATGAGGTCGAGAGGATTGCGATTTAAAAGGGTGGAGCATATGCGGTTCTGAGCGGAGTGCCCGCCGTGACTGGCAACGGCGGCAAACATTACTGAAGAAACTGCGGCATGACTGACCAAATTGCGGCCATCGGATCGCCCGTCAGACCGAATGCGTAGAGAGTTTCCGCAATCGCAAGCGGGAACACTATCATTTTGCCTAAAATGACCGCCATAAACAAGCAGGGATTTTGATCGCGTCGGTACGGGACGGTTTCACCATTGGCGACTCCAGTTCGGAGGCAATTCAAGATGCCAAAAACGGCGCAAGCCGAGAGAATCCAGAATGCGAACGCGATATAGACAGGCCGCATGGAGCCCTCCACAATCGGTCCTGTTATTGCAAGGTCTGCTTAATTCCTGCTGAAGGCCTGGATTGACAGGCAGTTTGCTCAGCTTGCGCTGGCGCCATCTGCTTAATAGGAAATGGCCGGGCGCCGTGAAAGAAAACCACTTATGATCATATACATTCCCGGGATATTGCACATGCCTTGTGTGACGCCATAATATCTGTTATTCTGGATATATGGATAGCCGGGAAGTCATTACCGCCTTGTCTGCGTTGGCCCAACCGACGCGCCTCGACACTTTCCGGCTGCTCGTCAGCCGCGAGCCGGAGGGCCTCGCCGCCGGTGAGTTGGCGCGGCTCATCGAAGTTCCGCAGAATACGATGTCGACGCACCTGGCAATATTGGCGCGCGCCGGCCTCGTGCGTGGCGAGCGCCACCGCCGCTCGATCATCTATCGCGCCGATCTCGAACGATTCCGCGAAGTCATCCTGTTTCTGCTCGAGGATTGTTGCGGCGGCCGTCCCGAGCTCTGCGCGCCGCTGATCGCCGATCTCATGCCTTGCTGTCCACCTGGGGAGTCCGCTCATGACTGATCGCGTCTTCAACGTGCTGTTCCTCTGCACGGGCAACACCGCACGCTCGATCATGGCCGAAAGCGTTCTGCGCAAAGACGGCGCGGGGCGCTTCCGCGCCTTCTCGGCTGGGAGCCACCCGAAGCGGCGAGTCAATCCGTTCGCTCTCAAAGTGCTCGAAAGCTTCGATTATCCGACCGAGGACTTGCGCTCGAAAGGTTGGGAAGAATTTGCAGCGCCGGGTGCGCCCGAAATGGATTTCGTGTTCACGGTCTGCGACAACGCGGCGGGCGAAGCCTGTCCGGTCTGGCCGGGGCAGCCGATGACCGCGCATTGGGGCATCGAAGACCCGGCCGCTGTCGAGGGAACCGATATCCAGAAGGAAGCGGCCTTCGTCTTGGCGGCGCGCTACCTCAAAAACCGAATTTCCGTCTTCACAAATCTGCCGCTCGAGAGCCTCGACAAACTGTCGATCGCCGCGCAGGTGCGCGAGATAGGCAAAATGCCCGGCGCATCGAAACCACGGCCGGAGGTCGCCTGATGGATGTCATCATTTACCACAACCCCGCTTGCGAAACCTCGCGCAACACGCTGGCGATGATCCGCAACGCCGGCGTCGAGCCGCATATCATCGAATATCTCAAATGCCCGCCGACGCGGTTGCTTCTGACGCAGTTGCTCGAACGCGCGGGCCTGACGGTGCGCCAGATTTTGCGCGAGAAAGGAACGCCGTTCCACGATATCGTCCTCGGCGATTTATCCCTCTCCGAGGACTCGATGCTCGACGCGATCGGCGCGAATCCGATCCTCATGAATCGCCCGCTCGTCGTAACGCCGAAGGGCGTGCGCCTGTGCCGCCCCTCCGAAAAGGCGCTCGATCTGCTACCGCCGCAACGCGGGCAATTCATCAAGAAAGATGGCGAGCGCGTGATTGACGATGCCGGCTGGCGGGTGGCGACTGCATGACATTTCCGCTCGCCAAACGCCTCGCGGCCGAATGCCTCGGAACGGGGCTTCTTGTCGCGACGGTCGTCGGCTCGGGCATCATGGGCGAGAGACTGGCGGGCGGAAACGTAGCGCTCGCGCTGCTCGGCAACACGCTGCCGACGGGCGCAATTCTCGTGGTGCTGATCCTGGCGCTCGGCCCGATTTCCGGCGCGCATTTCAATCCGGCGGTGTCGCTCGTGATGGGACTGCGCAAAGAGCATCCGTGGCGCGAATTTCTTCCCTACGCCGGCGCGCAAATCCTCGGCGGGTGCCTCGGCACGCTCGTCGCACACGGCATGTTCGAACTGCCGCTGTTCGAACTCGCGATCAAAGCGCGCACCGGCCCGGCGCAATGGTTCGCCGAATTCGTCGCGACCTTCGGCCTGATCGTCACCATCTTGGCGGTGTCGCGCTTCAAGGGCGAGGCGATTCCCGTCGCGGTCGGCCTCTACATTACGGCCGCCTACTGGTTCACGGCGTCCACTTCGTTCGCCAATCCCGCTGTCACGATCGCGCGCGCGCTGACCGACAGCTTTGCGGGGATCGCGCCGGGCGACGTGCCGATGTTCATCGTTGCGCAATTGTGCGGCGCGCTGGCTGGGCTCGGTATCATGAGCTGGTTCTTCTTCGTCGCGCCACGAGAGAAGGACGTTCATTTTAATTCCGCCCTCTCGACGGATCAGCTGTAGACGATCAGCCCGGCGAAGCCTTCATCCATATGATCCTGATGATGACAATGAAAGAAGGTGGGCCCTGGATCGTCGGCGACGAAATCGATTTCGGCTTTCGAGTAACGCGGCATGCTGATGGTGTCCTTCACCAGCCCTGACATAGGTTTGTCGTCGACCTTGGTCATTTCAAATGTATGGCGGTGCATATGCACCGGGTGATCGTCGCCGCTGTGGTTGTCCATGACAGGCCGATAGCGCCTGCCTTGATGAACCGTGAACAACGGGTTGGTGTCGGGCCAGGATTTGCCGTTGATCGTCCAGCGATTGTAGCCGCCGCGCCCTCCGGGGACTTTCTCGAATTTGAGATTGATCGTCTCGTCCGGTGAGCGCGCCGCTTCGCTCCGGGCAAAGACGCTGTAATCCCACCGCGTCTCAGCGGGCTTGGTCCACTGCGGCTCACCGCGCCGGTTCTCATATTCGACAACGACGCCCATTCCCCATTTTGCGATCGTCGTCGTCCGTCGACCCAAACACCCAGACGCCAGGGTTGTTCATCTCCACGATGACATCGGCGCGTTCGGCAACGTCGAGTTTCAGCACATCGACGATTGCCTGCGTGGGAATTGGATTACCGTCGAGCGCAATGACGCGGAAGCGATGACCGGGCAGCGCGAGCGAGAGGCCCATGCTGGCGTTGGCGTTGAGGATACGGAACAACGCGCTCGCCTTCCCGAACGCGGACAGGCTCGCCGTGCCCAAGCATGCGGTCGCCGAAAGTCGCGCGGCGTGATACATGACCTCCAGCCCGTTATCGGGCGGCGGCCCTTTGCGTACGTCCTGCATGCTGACCCCGGTTCCGTCCCATGCGTGGGAAGCAAGCATCACTTCGCGGTCATAACCACCTGGATCGCCCCGGCGGGATCGACGATCAGGAAACCGAACTCGCCCGAGTAGGTGCTTTTCGTCAGGTCGGTCATTGCATGGCGTGGCAGTGGTACCGGCGCGTGCCGCCAAGCTTCGGAGTGAAGCTCTAAACTAAAGCTTGGATGCGCCGGGTGCGATGATGGGTGACCCCTCCTCTGTCGCGCCATCTTGGGCGGAGGGGATATAAAGTCCGTGCCAGTGAATGAGATTGGGATAGCCGCTATCGTTGATGACGTTGATCGTGACTGGGCGCCCTTCCTCGAGCCGCAGCGCGGGACCCGGCGCCGTGCCGTTCTATCCCGTGGTCCTGATAATCCTGCCCGGCGCGATCTTAAGCGAAACCGGCGCGATGCGGATGGTGTGATCGGCCTGCGACGGAGGCGTCTGCGCCTTGGCGCCGATAAGGCCGAGGCGGGGAGGAACCAACATGCTGCTGGTCAGCGCGAGTCCGGCATAGCCGGCGGTTTCCAGAAATTTTCTTCGTTTGACGTTGATGCGGTCCTGCATGATGGCTCTGCCTCGGCCGGCGCTTATTTGCCCCAGGCGCTCTCCTTCTTCTGCTCGTGGTCGCTGAAGGCCTTCTTCGGGCCCGACAGAACCTCGGCCGAGGTCTCGAACATCGCCCTCGAGCTGCGGTTCGTCAACCTTGCCGACATCGGCGCGCAGATGGTCGATGATTTCCTGGAGGCGCTTCTGCATTTTTTGTGTGTGATGGCGAGGATGGCGGTCCGCTTCGCTGGCCATGGGATTTCCTTTCCTGGCTGAGGTGGCTCACCTGTGTCGGGTTGAGCGCGTTGCGACTCACAACGTCCTTCCCTATACTCGGTTCTCGTTATCGAAAGTCGATTATGAGCCGTTTCTCGAGGCCTGCAAGCGATGGAGCATCAGGAACTTCTCTCCGGTCTGATCCGGCTCCACGTCCTGCATCATGCCGCCGAGGGCGACCTATACGGCAATTGGATGATCGAGGAGCTGGCGCAGCACGGCTACAAGATCAGTCCCGGCACCTTGTATCCGATGCTGCATGCGCTCGAAAAAAAGGGCTATTTGAGTTCACGGACCGAGCGCGCCGGTCGTTCGCAGCGTCGCATTTATCGGGCGACGCCATATGGCGTCGAAGCCTTGGCGATGGCGCGCGCAAAGGTGCGGGAGTTAGTGCGGGAAGTTGCTCCGGAGACCGCCCACGCCGACAGGCAACGAAAGTGAGCTCGTTCGGGCGGTCGCGATGAGTTCGGTTTCGTCCATGCCCTCCAACGCGCCGGACAATGAGACGACGAAGCACACGGCGTTCGGAAAGGTCGGCGAGGTGTTCCGCGCCTTTGTGAAACTCGGTCTCACATCCTTTGGCGGCCCGATCGCGCATCTCGGCTATTTTCGTGACGAGTTGGTGCTGCGGCGCAAGTGGATCGACGAAGCGGGCTACGTCGATTTGATTGCCCTCTGTCAATTCCTGCCCGGCCCCGCCTCGAGTCAGGTCGGGTTCTCGCTCGGAATTCTGCGCGGCAATGGACTTCGGGGCGGCCTCGCGGCATGGCTCGGTTTCACCATGCCGTCCGCCCTGATCCTGCTCGCCTTTGCGCTTGGCGCGGCGGCTTTTACAGGGCCTATCGCCGAAGGATCCTTGCATGGTCTCAAGCTCGTGGCCGTCGCCGTAGTGGCGCAAGCCGTCTGGGGCATGACGCGAACGCTCACGCCGGATCGCGCGCGGGCGATGATCGCGCTTGCCGCGATATTCGTCGTCGTCATCGTCGGGGGCTCCTTCGGGCAGATTGCGGCGATTGCGCTCGGGGCGATCGCCGGACTTGGTCTTTGCCGTGGCGAGGCGACTTTGCCCTCCACGCAATTGCGGTTTCCGGTTTCGCGACGCGCCGGCATGGCCGCTCTCGCGCTGTTCGCCGCGCTCTTCGTGATCCCGCTCCTTCTGTCCCGCCTTGCCGGTCAGGCCGTCGTACTGTTCGAGGCTTTCTATCGATCGGGAGCGCTCGTGTTCGGCGGCGGCCATGTCGTTCTGCCCTTGCTCCAGGCGGAAGTGGTTACGCCGGGGTGGGTGACGAACGCGGCGTTTCTGGCGGGCTATGGATTGGCGCAAGCCGTGCCGGGACCTCTTTTCACCTTCGCCGCTTATCTCGGCGCGGCGATGGGGCCGACGCCGAACGGCGTCGCGGGCGCGGCGATTGCGCTCGTCGCGATCTTTCTGCCGGGCCTTTTGCTCGTCTATGGAATGTTGCCGTTCTGGGGCGAGCTGCGCGCGCGGCAAGGCGCTCAGGCGGCCATGCGAGGCGCCAACGCTGCTGTCGTCGGTATCCTCGGGCTGGCGCTCTATAACCCGATCTGGACAAACGGCGTCCGTACGCCGCGCGATTTCGCGCTCGCGGTCGGCGGATTCCTACTGCTCACGGTGTGGAAGGCCCCGCCATGGGTCGTCGTCCTCCTTCTGGCCGCCGCCGGAACGCTGTTGGCGGCGACGCACTTTTCCTGACGCGAGCCAATTTCTATAATTGTAGAAATATGGCTTGACAACCGCTCGGCTCGGCGTCATAGTTATTTCCATGAAAGTCGAACAAGCGGCAAAGCAGCTCGAAGCGCTCGGCAACCCGACCCGGCTCGAGGTCTATCGCGCCCTCGTCCGCGCCGGCGACGACGGTCTGCCGGTCGGCCGGTTGCAGGAAAAACTTGGGCTCGCGGCCTCCACGCTTTCGCATCATCTGCATCGGCTGATCCTGACCGGACTCGTCACGCAAGAGCGACAGGTGACGACGCTGATCTGCCGCGCTTATTATCCCGCGATGAACAGCCTTGTCGGCTTTCTCGTCGACGAATGTTGCGTCGATGTCGGCTGCGCTGCGCGCGAAAGCGAGGCCGCCGCATAGGCTCTCTTTTTTGGCATTCAATTTCTATAATGCTGGAAGGATAGAATATGAAAACGTCCACTCTCGAACATCTTCCGGTTGCCGTGATCGGGGCCGGCCCGGTCGGTCTCGCCGCGGCGGCGCATCTGATCGCGCGCGGTCTGCCGGTGAAAGTCTATGAGGCCGGCCCTGAGGTCGGCGCCAACCTGCGCGACTGGGGACATGTCCGCCTCTTCACGCCCTGGCGCTACTGCCTCGACGGCGCCGCCACGGCGCTTCTCGATCGTCATGGCTGGCGAGCGCCGGAGGCCGACACTTTTCCGACCGGGGCCGAACTGGTCAGCGCCTATTTGGAACCGCTCGCACGAACGTCCGAGCTGGCCGCCGTGCTTCAAACAAACGCGCGCGTCACCGCGATCTCACGCGAGGGAAACGATAAGGTCGTCAGTCACGGGCGCGAAACGCGCCCCTTGGTGCTCGCGGTCGCGGCGAAGGATGGCGTTCGCCGCGACCTGGCGCGCGCGATTCTCGACGCCTCGGGAACATGGGCGACGCCGAATCCGCTCGGCGCGAGTGGTTTGCCTGCGGCCGGCGAAGCGGAATGCGCCGACAGAATCTCCTACGGTATTCCCGATACTCTGGGGCGTGATCGCGATACGTACATCGGCCGCAAGACGCTCGTCGTCGGCTCCGGCCACTCGGCCGCCAATGCGCTGCTCGATCTCGCGGCGCTCGCCAAAATCGATCCGCGCACGCAGCTTCTCTGGGCGACACGAAGCTCCAATCCCGCGCGGATTTTCAGCCGCGGCGATGCCGACCAGTTGCCGGCGCGTGGCGAACTCGGCGCGGATGTGCGGGCGCTCGTCGATAGCGGGCGTGTGTCGCTGATGACGGGATTCGCCATCGTCGCGCTCCACGAAACGAGTGCCGGCGTCGCCATCGAAGGCGCGATGGCCAACGGTCTGCGACGGATCGGCCCGGTCGATCGCATCATCGCCGCAACGGGGCAGCGGCCGGACCTGGCACTGACGCGCGAGCTGCGTCTCGATCTCGATCCGTGGCTCGAGAGCGCCAAGGCTCTTGGCCCCTTGATCGATCCGAACCTGCATTCCTGCGGCTCTGTGCCGCCGCACGGTCATCGCGAGCTGGCGCATCCCGAACCCGGCTTCTACACGGTCGGCATCAAGAGCTACGGTCGCGCGCCGACCTTCCTCTTGCTCACGGGCTACGAACAGGCGCGCTCGGTCGCCGCTGCAATCGCCGGCGACATGGCGGCGGCGGATGACGTGCGGCTTGTCCTGCCCGAAACCGGCGTTTGCTCGACGCGTCCCGTCATCGAGGTGTATGAATCCGCTGGTTGTTGCGGCGGTCCCACGCCGGCAAAAGTCGATGCAAGCTGCGTGGCCGACGCTGTAGCGAAGGACGAAGGAAAGGTCGGCTGCGGATGTCGAGCGGCGGCGTGAGCGGGCACGCGGGCGACGCCATCCACCTTGCAAAGGTTCCGAACCGCGCCGTCATTATCTCGGCGCTCGGCGTCACCCAAATCTTCGCCTGGGGCACGAGCTACTATCTTCCGGCGGTGCTTGCCGCGCCGATCGTCGCCGACACGGGTTGGTCATTGGCCTGGGTGGTCGGCGGGCTGTCGCTCGGCCTGTTGACGGCCGGCGTCATCTCTCCATCGGTCGGGCGCGCCATTGCGCTCCGCGGCGGTCGGCCGGTGCTGACGGTGAGCGCGGGGCTTCTCGCAATCGGCCTCCTCGCCCTGGCCCTGGCGCATTCGCTGCCGGCG
>JBAQGU010001070.1:0-2405 GCA_049287975.1 Roseiarcus sp. | reverse complement strand
TGACCGCGAACATCGTGGCGCTGGGGCTCACCAGCTATCTCTTGCGCGTGCTGGCGGGCGGCGGGAAGCCGATCGCCATTCATCTGTCCCCCCTCGGCGCCTGGCCGATTCCCGGCCTCGCCGTTATTCCCGTGATCGGTCCGCTGCTGTTCTCGCTGCCGCCGCTGACCTATCTGGCCGTCGTCGCTTGCGTGGCGCTCACGTTTTTTCTCGGCCGCACGCAGGCCGGACTGACGTTGCGCGCCACCGGAGAGAACCCGGAGGCGGTGTTCGCCTCGGGCGGCGATCCCGCGCGTGTGCGTATGGCGGCCGTGATCGCGTGCGGCGCCGTCGCGGGGCTAGGGGGCGCGGTGCTGTCGCTGCAACAGATCGGCACGTTCACCGACGGCATGACCGGCGGGCGCGGCTACCTCGCGCTGGCCTCGTTGATCGTCGGGCGCTGGACGCCGTGGGGCGCGGCGGCGGCCTGCCTCGTATTCGGCGCCGCGGAGGCGTTCGAGCTCAGGTTGCAAGGCTTCGGCGTGCCGGTCAGCTCCTATGTCGTGCAGATGGCGCCTTACATCATCGCACTCGCGGTGCTGGCGGGACTGGGGCGTTCGTCCAGCTTGCCGGCGGCGATCGGGAAGCCGTTGTGATTCCGAAGGGCGCCTGCGCTCATTCCGTCCGAGGCACGGATTTAAGCCGTTGTGCCTTCGCGCATTCGGCAAGGCGGTCCCGGACTTGCCGAAAGATCGACGGCGGCAAAAGGCCGAAGTCGAACCGGTCGGTTTGGGCGCGCGATACCGGGCGAAGATCGGAACCCGGCCATACGAAGCGGTTGACTTCGCTGACGACAATCCATGAACGGGCGTCCTCGAGTCCGAGCCGCGCCTGGGTTACGGTGGGAATCTCGACCGCGTCGGTGGGTGTGGCCGGCGGCGAATGTGTGATCGGTGCGACCGTGACCACCGTTTCGCCGCTCTCGCGCCTGGCCGTCAGGACGATCGCGCATGGCCTGTCCTTCAGCCCTTCTTCGCGGCCGCGCTCATGCTCGGCGTGCCAAAGGTAGGAATAGCAAATGACCAGGCCTGCCTCTGGCGTGGGAAGCGACACTCGAAGCCTATTTCAACTCGTCATCGAGATGCTGATGGCGCGCCACCATTTCGGTCCGTGCAATCAACTCGAGGTCGGCGTCGCTCAATTCGCCGGCGCGAAGCACCTCGCGTTGCCGCGCAGCGTTGCGGCGGCGGTATTCGGCAAGGTGCTCGTCGATTACTTGACGCGCGGCGTCTTCAATCGAGGCGAAAGCGCCGGCCGCGACACGGGAGCGGAGCCAAGCCTCTTGTTCCGATGTGAGGGTAATCTTCATGGCTCTTTATACCATAAATTGCGGCGTTTCCCAAAATCGATTTGGGTGACTCTCTCCACACGCCTGGCCCCACCCCGCAAGAGGCGGGGAGGGAGGCGCGACATCGAAGAGACTTACCGCGTCGCCTCGGTTTCGATCATGAGATCGACGTTGTCGCCGATGTAGGGAACGGCGGTCTTCATCCCGAAGTCCGAACGCTTCAGGCTGCCGCGGGCCGAAAAGCCGACCGTGTCGGCCCCGTCGCCGCGCTTGCCCGCCTTGTTGAAGGTGACCTCGAGGGTAACCGGCTTGGTGACTCCGAGCAGGGTGAGATTGCCAACGATCTCGCCGCTTTTGTCGTCCTTCTTGGTAAAACTCGAACCGACGAAGGTCATCTGCGGAAACTCTTTGACGTTGAAATAGTCGGCCCCCTTCAGGTCGGAGTCACGTGGGGGGAACTGCGTTTGCAGGCTCGCGGTCTTGATCGCCACATTCAATTTGCTGGCCGTCGGATTGGCTGGGTCGAAGCTGATGGCGCCAGTGAAGTTGGTGAACAGTCCTATTATTTTGGAAAACCCCAGATGATCGACGAGGAACAGAACATGGGTGTGGTTCGGGTCGATCTTGTAGTCGGCCGCGCTCGACGGCGATGCCACGACCAATCCGGCGAGGGCTACGATAGCGGTCAAAGAGGGAAGGCGCATGGAGGTTTCCTCAGTGTTATAGGGGACTTTCGTGACGCAGGAACAGCAACATCACGATCACCGGCAGCGGTGACAAGGCGGCGATTCCAGTCGCTACCCATACCAGCGCACTCGACCCACGCAGAGTTCTGGGCAGCAGCCTGACGCCAAACGGGCCGAGCAAGGGTGAGAGCGCGACGAGCGCCAATGCGACGAGGTCCGCTCCTCCGGTGACTAGCACCACCGTATCGATCACCGCCAACAATCCGCCGCCGGCGCCCAGAACGGCCATGGTTCCGAGCGAGCGCGGCGCGAGCCGGAGACCGAGCGAACAGATGGCGAGTCCGACCGAGAAGCCGAGGCAAAGACCCATGCTGGTCGACGAGCCGCCGAAC
>JBAQGU010001069.1:0-4191 GCA_049287975.1 Roseiarcus sp. | reverse complement strand
CCGTCGTAAGGGCGTGGCGCGCGGTGATCCCCGCCGAGGTTCCGATTCTGCCCGTCGGCGGCATCGGGCCACAGTCGCTCGCGCCCTACGTGGCCGCGGGCGCCAGCGGCTTCGGGCTCGGCTCGGCGCTCTATCGGCCCGGCGATACGCCGGCCGCTGTGCGCGAGAGAGCCGCCGCGTTTGCCGTGGCATGGCGAGCGGTCGTCCGAGGCTAGGGGATCATGTCCCTATAACGCCAGATTTCCTTCGTGGGAGAAAGCCCCAACAGAGGCCCGGTTCCGGCGGTGCGGGCGCCCATGCCGCCGCGATGGAAAGAAAGCCACTGCCCCCCTGCGGCGATCGCTCCGCCTGGCGCCCATCTATACCGGCGTCCTACCCGACCTCCGCGGTGCACACCGCCGCGATATTGGAGCGAGTTTTTCACCAGCTCTGCTGCGATCGTCGGCTGTGCCAACGCGCATCACTTCAAGCTGATTGTCAGCCCACTCACCGCGAGTGACAGCTTGAATCCGACTTGACGACCCGATAGGCGCAGGAGAACTCCGCGGGAGTTCGAGAGCTGCACGACCCCTGCGCCGCCCGCGACGGCGAGTCCGGCGCTGGCGGCGCTGTAGGCGCCTTCGATGTCGCGCGGGTCGTGAAGATGAAAGGCCTCCCCGACCAATTCCGCGCCGGAGACGCCGATCGTCGCTCCGAGACTCACGCCACCTACCGATAGTGGGTAACGTACGCCCCGGAATATGAGGACGCCGCTGCCGCCGCCCACTCCAACGATAAAGCCACCGCTTACGATCTTCAGCCGCACCGAACCGGTGGCAGCTTCGGCGCTCGTCGACAGGCCTGAGCCGGCGAAGGCGGCCGCTGAGACAAGGATGCTACGTCGCGTAAGATTTTTCATGAGTTCCTCCTAAAGGTCCGGTGGATTGGTCGACGCTTGCGGCCCTTCCGCCGCCAAACTATATCACGCCTAGGACACAGAAAGACCATGTCCGCTACGTCGAGATCATGGACAACAGGCCGGCAATCCCGAGATTCGCGATCAAGGCTCCAAGAATGGGCCGGCGAGCGCCACGGACGGGGATAGCCCTGCTCGACCGGGTCTTCCGCTGAATCCAAAGCTGATGAGCATGACAGGGGCAGCAAATTGAAAGTCGCTTCACATCTTTGTCTGCTTCTCGAGCCCCGGTGGGGCTTTGTGCCAGTGGTAGCCGTGCGAGCCCTCGTCGAAAGCAAAGTCGTACAACGAGGTCATGTAGGCTCTGTCGAACATTTCCTTCGACGTGCCTTTGAACCCCAAAGGAATGTACGCGAGGTTGAAGTCGGCGTCGTTGGTCTTACAGACGAGCGCGATGCGATAGAGATCGGCGAGGCCTTGCGACTTGATGAGTGTCGTGATCGATCGAGAGGCGATTGGCAGGAGGTCGTCGTTCACCGCGTCGTATTCGGCGCTGATCCTACCGTCGCGGATGATGTAGGCATGGCGATGCGCCCTCCACCCGAGTGCCCTGTCCACGATCCTGGCATCGGAACCCGGCGGAAACAGGAACACCTGACGGGTGACGCCGCCGTCGACGTGCAACTCATCATAGACCTTGCCGTCGACGGTGACTTTGATCCGGACGGGCGGGAACACACCGGGGATGCTGGCAGAAGCCATTACGATGTTTCGCGCGAGATCCAGCGAATCCGGCCTTCCGCTCTTGGCAATTTCGGTCAGGTCCCAAATCACCGCTCGCTGAGCGTCGAGGTTGGTCGTCCCGATCAGGAGGTGGCGACCTTTATCGCGTTCGCGCGCAATCGCGTCAAACACCTCAGGCGTCAGGAATCGGGCAATGAGGCGTTTGAATCTGTCGTTTGAACTCAGACTGGGCGTCAGCCCCACCAACGCTGGAACAGCGTGAACATCGGCGATGTCGGCGGTCGTGACCGTCGTGTAGGCTTCTTTCAGAACGGGGTCGTATTCCGGTCCCAGAAACGCGAAGGGCGCGATCAAGGAGCCGGTGCTTATGCCGGTAACCACGTCGAATTTCGGCCGCGTTCCCGAGGCGGTCCAGCCGTTGAGAAGGCCGGCGCCATAGGCGCCGTCCGAACCGCCGCCGGACAGCGAGAGATAGTTCAGCTCGACGTTTCGTCCCCTGAAATCCACTCCCGGGTGGGTGCGCCTGATTTCCGCCACTCTATCTTCGGCGAAGCCACGCAGACTATCCAAGTCGCTGGAATAGAAGCGGATGTTCTGATAGCCCGAGACATCCGCCGCCAGCACGAGTGCTTCCGGCACGCGCTCGACGCCAGGCTCCGTCGGCAGGCATCCCCCCAATACCAGCAAACACGCCGACCCAAGCAGCGCAATTCTGGCGCGCCTGGGCCACGAACGGTATTTCTGCACGCCGATCCCCCTCCGCCAGCTGGCCGTGGGGGTAATACAGCCAGTCGTGCGCAATTTCAATCCGGTGCGCCTACTCGTATCACTTCAAGTTGAATGTCAGCCCGCTCACCGCGAGTAATAGCTCGAGTCCGACTTGACGACCCGATAGGCGCAGGAGAACTCCGCGGGAGTTCGAGAGTTTGTCCGAATAGTCGGCCGTCGGGGGGGGGCCGAGTGCATTTACCTCATCCGCGACGCAGCGCTCGCTCGCGCCACGCAAAAAGTGCACGGTCATCGTAACCCCGCGGAGACCCCCGCGGGCATGTTCAGGCTCCGCGCGCCGAGACTGGCAGCTTGTTCAACACCCATTGATCGAACGCATGCACGCGGTCGTCGCGCCACGATAGCGGCCCCGGACGAAACAGCCGGGAACCGAGGGCGATTTGTAGCTTCTCGAGCACGCCGCCGTCTTCCGAGGCGACGCTTTCCCAACGCTTGTAGTACGGCGCCGCGTCTTGCTCGAAATTCGGCTGTTCGACCGTCCGGCGCGGAAAGCATCCTCCGATCGACAGCACCGTCCGATCCGCCGAGACCGGCCTCGCCGCGAGCCACCACATGCAATCCTGCGCGCAACAGAATTGCGTCGTCGGTTGCAGGACCATGAAGAACGTTCCCTTTCGCGCCTTGGTCGGACAAACCCGCGATTGGCTTGAACGGCGGCTCGCCATGTATCACCGCTATGCTCTTGTCGGATAGAACTTGTATTCCCATCCATTCGCCGACGCCGGACCAGCTCACCGACTTTTGCGCGCCCACGGTGGCGGCGTGAACGACGCCCGTGTGATAAGTCTCCGTCGCATTCTCGAGGAGGAGTTTCCAATTGCATTTGAATTCGATTTCCTTGCGCCACGTGCAAACCATGTCGCCCAGTCTATGCGAGGCGAGCAGACCCGCGAGGTCGCCAATATCGGTGACCAGCGAGGGCGCGTGTTTGCTGTAGTTGATGAAAGCAAATCCTTCCCAAATCTCCAGCCGGATCGGGAGGAGGCCCCATTCGCTCTTGTCGAAGCCGCGAGTCTCTTCCATCGCGGGCGCGGCGAGCAACGCGCCGTTCAATCGATAGCTCCAGGCGTGGTACGGGCAGAGGATCTTGCGGGCGACGCCGCAATCCTCCAACAGCTGCGCCCCGCGATGGCGGCAGAAATTCGCGAAAGCGCGCAATTCACCCTCATCGTCGCGCACGATCAGAACCGGCCCGCCCACCGTTTCGACCGCCCGGTAACAGCCGGCGGTCGGCCATTCGTCGGTTCGCCCGACGATGATCCACCCACGCGCATGAATATGCTCGACTTCCAAGCGAAAGAAATCCGGCGATGCATAACAATTCCGATCGAGACTCCTCGCCTCGGAAATTTGGGGCCCGGAGCAGATATACGGCCGCGGTTCGAACGATTCCGGGTTTGAAGCCTTTGTCACGTCGACGTCTCCCAGGGTGGACTCGAAGCCATGCTTTACGCCGCCACGGCGCGATCGAGAAACAAAACCTCCCGCGCGGCTTGGTCGAACTTGCGCCAGCTGCGAAACCTGGCACGGCTAGCATCAACCCCTTGAACCAGTATTCACTTTCCCATGTGTCTACTTAACCCCGCAATCGAAATAGCGGAGCCCCGCAAAGCGGATACGCAGTTGAGGGGTTGAGTAATGAACTGCGCCCTTAAACCGAGACACAACGAATCTGTGACATGGCCTTTCTCGGAGGCGACATGTCAAATCATCGGGTGCGTTTATTTTCGACGACGTTCAAGCAGGATGTCGTCAGACGTTTG
>JBAQGU010001068.1:0-4031 GCA_049287975.1 Roseiarcus sp. | reverse complement strand
GTCCAGGGGATCGTCGAAAGGCTCAAACTGCGTCCGCCGCGCATCGAGCGCGCCGTCGCCAATTTCTCCGGCGGAAACCGGCAGAAGGTGCTGCTCGCGCGCGGGCTGACGCGCGATATCCGCATTTTCCTGTTCGACGAACCGACGGTCGGCATCGACGTCGGCGCGAAGCTGGAAGTCTACGAACTGATGAAGGCGCTGGTCGCCGCGGGCGCGTCGATCGTTCTGGTGTCTTCGGAGCTGCCGGAAGTAATGAACCTCTCGAACCGGCTCTACGTCATGCACCGTTCGCAGATGGTGGCGGAGCTGACGGGCGAGGACATCAACGAACCCAATGTTCTCTCGCACTTCTTCCGCGAGGCCGCGGCGCATCCGGCGATGGCGTCGGAGCGATGATGTCGCGACGATCGGCCGCCGAACTCCCCCGGCCGCCGTTCGGCGAGCGCGTCTATCGTGGATATGAAAGGATCGGTTTTCTACCCACGATGCTGGTGGGGCTCGTGGTGTTGCTCGCGCTGTTTGTGCCGCGATTCCTGGCGGTGCAGAACATATTCAACGTGCTGCGGACCTCCTCCTATCTGGTCATGGTCTCGGCGGGACAGATGCTGGTGCTCATCGTCGGCGGCTTTGATCTTTCGGTGGGCGCGGTGGTCGCGCTCACCAGCGTCGTCAGCGCCTCGGTCATGGCGGGACTGAAAGACTCGCTGCCGGGTCAACCGGGCCTGATCGTGCTGATCGGCATCCTTTCGGGCCTCGGAAGCGGGCTCGCGGTCGGATTGGTCAATGGCCTCTGCGTCGCGTTTCTGCGGGTCTCGGCGTTCATCGTCACATTGGGAACGATGTCGATCGCGACGGGCCTCGCGCTGCTGCTCACCAACGGTATTCCGGTCTACGGCATGCCGAAGTTCTATGTCGACTCCTTCGGTCGCGGCCTCTGGCTGGAGCTGCCGACTGCCGTGTATCTGACCGCGGCGATCGTGGTGGCGGTATGGATCATGCAGAATTTCACGCGGGCCGGACGTTACATTTACGCGATTGGCGGCAATCTTCAGGCAGCCACCGTTTCGGGCGTGCGCACCAAGACCTATCTCGTTCTCGCCTATTCGCTCTGCTCCGTGCTCGCCTCGATTTCGGGTCTGATGCTCACCGCGCAAATCGGATCGGGGCAGGCGGTCATCAATTCGCAACTGACGCTCGAGAGCATTGCCGCGGCGGTCATCGCCGGCGTCAGCCTGAAAGGCGGAGTCGGCCGGGTAGAAATGGTGACGCTTGCCGCCTTCTTCCTCTTGATCCTCACCGACGCAATGGACCTGTTGAAAATCGATCCGCGCATCCAGTCGATCTTCCTCGGCGGCATCGTCGTGCTTGCGGTCGCCGTAGAGGAGATGGCCAAGCGGAGAGATTCGGTTGAGTGACGCCGAAGCGATAGCCGCCACGGGCGCGAAGCGAGGCCGGGGCCTGCTCGGATGGCTGCTGGCCCTCAGCCTGCCGCTCCTGATGGCGGCGATGGAGCTGGCGGTGTTCTCGGTGGAGCCGAGGGTGCTGTCTCCCCGTAACATCGTCAACATCCTCAATCAATCGAGTTATCTCTTGCTGTTCGCCTCGGGGCAGATGATCGTCATCCTGACCCGCGGCTTCGACCTCTCGCTCGGGACCACTGTCTCCGCCGTGAGCGTCGCCAGCGCGCTCGCGATGACGAGCTTGGCGAGCGCCGGCGTCTCGGACCCGGCGGTCGTGGCCCTAGGTCTCGCGGTGGGCCTCGGTTTCGGCGCCCTGGTCGGAATCTTCAACGGCGTCTGCGTCTCGAGGCTCGGGATCAGTCCGTTCATCGTCACGCTCGGCAGCCTCAACATCTGCATGGGCCTCGCCACGACGATGTCGGGCGGGCGTCCTGTCTTCAACGTGCCCGACGCCTTCAGCGGGTTGCTTTACAACGGCGTGCTGATTCCCGGGATTTCCATCCCGCTCACCCTAGCGATCCTGATATGCCTGCTGCTCTACGTTTTACTCGATCGTACGATATTCGGCCGCTCGCTCTATCTGATCGGCAACAACCCGCGGGCCGCCTATCTCGCGGGTCTGCCGAGCCGGCGCTATCTCGCCCTCGCCTACGTCGTGTGCTCGCTGCTGGCCGCGTTCGGTTCGCTGATGTTGACGGCCCGGACAGGTTCAGGCGAACCCAATCTTGGCGGCAGCCTGATGCTGGAGAGCATCGCCGCGGCCGTGATCGGCGGCGTCAGCCTTCAGGGAGGCGTCGGCGGCGTCATTCCCGTTATTCTGGGGACGCTGTTCGTCACCATGCTTTCGAACGCGATGGATCTACTGGAGGTCGGCGGCTACGTTCAGCAGATCCTGTTGGGCTGCGTGATCATCGGCGCGATTTTTCTCGACCGGATCCGAGCGACCAATAGCTAGTGGCCGCGGAATCGGCGAGCTCCGACGACTTGCTCGCGACGCCTTCTTGATCCAATAATCTTGTTGTTCAACACGCTGGAAAGCCCAGCGATCTTTTTTGGTTCCACCGAGACCGCCCGCGATCGTCCGAGGCGCGAGCGTCTTCAGCCAGACGAGGGTTCGATGAGACTTCAGGGACAGATCGCTATTGTGACTGGTTCGACTCAGGGCATCGGCGCGGCCATCGCGCGCCGCTACGCCAAGGAGGGCGCCAAGGTCGCGATCGTCTCATCGAAGAGCATCGCGCGGGCTGACGCGATCGTCTCCGAAATTCGCGGCGACGGCGGCGTCGCCGAAGCGTTTCTCGCCGATTGCTCGAAGGTCGCAGAAACAGAGACGCTCGTCGGCGACGTCATCGCGAGGTTTGGCGGACTCGGCATTCTCGTCAACAACGCCGGGATCATGCACACCGCGTCGGTGGAGCAGACCACCGAGGCGATCTGGGACGCTCAGCTCGACCTCAATCTCAAGGGCGCCTTCTTCCTCGTTCGCGCCGCCCTTCCCGAGTTCAGGCGCCGCGGCCGAGGCAAGGTCATCAACATCTCCTCGATCTGGGGCATCGGCGCGGGCCCCAATTGTCCAGCCTATTGCGCGTCCAAGGGTGGCCTCGAAAATTTGACGCGCGCGCTGGCGGTCGAGATCGGACGTTACAACATCAACGTCAATTCCCTCGCGCCCGGCAATATCGCAACCCCGTTGAACGCGCATCTTCGAGGACCGGACATGGGCGATTACCTAAAGCAAATGCGAGCCTTGACGCCGACGGGGCGCGATTTCCTCGAGCCCGATGAGTTGACGGGCACTGCGGTCTACCTCGCGAGCGCCGACTCCGACTCCGTTCACGGCGTCACGATTCCGGTCGATGCGGGTTGGGGCGCCTGGTAAACCTTCGGCTGCATCAGGCATGCCGACGCATGCCTGCGGGGTCAGCTCGGTGGAGGAGCGCACACGCCGCCTGGGCGAACATCCAACGGGTCCAATCACGACCGCTCATTCACAACTCGACGCGTGCTGTCAGGGCCCACACGGCCTCGATCACTAGCCTGCCGCCGCCCGCGCAAAACTCTCCTGCCTTTGCGCGATCGCCTCGCAAAGCCCGCCCGAAAACCCCATCTCGGCGAGCATCCGCGCGGCTTCGCGCATCTCCGCCGCGCGACGTATCCCGTGGCGCGTAACGCGCGTCGGCATGACCCGCACCAGTTCGGCCCAATCCATGCCGGGGTAGCTCGCGGTCAGGCTCGCGAGCACGGCGGGCAGCACTCCGGCCTTTTCGCCGGCGAGCCCGAGGTCGACCATCAGCGCCTCCATGCCCTTGATGATGATCGAGCGGCAGAGTTTTGTCGCCGACGCGACGCCGATCTCCGGGCTCACGGGCGTGATTTTCATGCCGAGCGCGTTGAGCCGCTCCGCCAGCGCGTCGGCCTTCGCCCCGCCCGCCAAGATTGGCGAGGCGATCCCGATCCCTTCGACCGGCGACATCACCGCGAATTCGACGAAGAGCGCGTCGCTCGGACCGACGGCGGCGGCAACCCGGCGTTTGGTCGTCGGCGAGACGGAATTGAGGTCGACATAGATCT
>JBAQGU010001067.1:0-3777 GCA_049287975.1 Roseiarcus sp. | reverse complement strand
ATGTAGGCCTGCCTCCTCAACCCAAACGAGTACCGTTAGAACAACCATAGCGAGCATAAATTAAGAAAAATCAAACACGCTGCCGGTGGGTAAGACTAATCCAAAACGCACAAAGAGTCGGCGACGTTACGAGAAGCGCTTCGTTTACCGTTTCAGGCGGACGGCGGCCCCGCCGGGCGGGTGTCGTGGACCCTCGCAAAATCGATATGCCGCAGACCGTCCTCATCGATGCGGAAAATGTCGACGAAGTCGTGGCCGGGACGCACGTCCTGCGCGGCGAAGGTGTCGCGCGCGTACACCATTTGCGACGAGGTCTCGTCGAGACCGCTGATGCTCAAGATGAAATTCATCTCGCTGGCGAGCAGTTCGGCGTCGGCCACGCCGTACAGGGGACTGTCCGCGTCAATCGGATGGAACAGCGTCCAGCTCAGAGCGAACATCGGATTCTCGTTCTTGAGCAGCTGCATCGGCCGGAAGCCGATGAAACTTCGCCCTTCCGCGCTCTGCGTCGGCGCTAGTATCCACAGCTTGGCCGTGGCTTCCGTAATGAAACTGTTGCGCTCGTTGGCGACCCGGAAGACCAGCGTCGGAACTCCGTCGTGCTCGGTTATCACGGGATTGCGGGCGAAAATCAACCGCGCGCGGGGACGGGATATTCGCGAGAAGACCAATCCGCCCATTCCGGCGAGACACACCAATCCGACGAAATTTTCCGACGTCGCTACGATATGACCAAAGAAGGTCTGGGGATACATGTCGCCATATCCGACGGTCGCCGTCGTCTCGACGCTGAAAAAGAATAGATCGCCGAAGCTGCCGGGATGCGCATTGGCGATCGGCGCCCGGCCGAGGCTATAGACCGCTGCGAAAAAGAGGTTCAGCGAGACGAATGCCGCCGCGAGCCCGGCGAAGAACCTCGGCCAGCTGATGACCATCGCGGTGTAGTAGAAATCGTTCCAGAAGCCGCCCTGCTCGAGACCCTCGGCGATGATGCGGCGACCGCCGATCGCGCGGAACTGCGAATGCGCAGGCCGCCGCGATCGGCCGATCTGGGGGCGCCAGAACGCGCTCAAATGCTGTCATATCTTTCGATGCGCCATGTTTCGGCCTCGACGTCGGCAATCCAGGCCTTCCAGGCCGGCAGCGCCATGACCGCATCCATGTATTCGCGCGTCGCTCGCTTCACGGGCACGTCGTAGGTGTGGAAGCGGTTGACCACCGGGGCGAACATCGCGTCGGCGGCGGTGAAGCGTCCGAACAGGAACGGACCGGCCTTGCCATGGTTCTCGCGCGCATGCGCCCAAGCCGCCTCGATCCGCTCGACGTCCGCCTCGACCTCCGGGGTCAGCGCGATCTTTCGCACCGGGCGGCGGAACTGGGTCGGACAATGCTGGCGCAGGGCCTGGAATCCAGCATGCATCTCGCTGGCGAGCGAACGCGCGAGCGCGCGCGCGCCCTTGCCCCTGGGCCAAATCGTCTTTTCCGGGAATTTCTCCGCGACGTACTCGACGATCGAAAGCGACTCCCATACCTCGACCACGCCGTCGCGAAGCGCGGGGCATTTTCCGCTGGGCGAATGCTCGAGGATTTTCTGGCGCGTTTCGGGCAGATCCAGCGGGATCACGGTCTCCTCGAACGGGATATGGAAATGCGCCAGCAAGATCCACGGTCGCAGCGACCAGGACGAATAGGCCTTGTTGGCGATGATCAACTTCAGCGGCACGGCGCGCTCCCCTCGCGATCTCGAAGTCCTTCGACGCGCGCCTTGGCAAAGTCAAGCGCGCGCTCGGCTTGACCGCACCGCGCCGCCGCCCCATTCAGCCGGCATGAGCGCCCCCGATCCCGAGTCCGATTCGACCCCCCATCTCGCGGCGGTGATCCTGACGCTCTGCTCCGAGGCCGAGCCCGGAAGCACGATCTCTCCGATCGACGCCGCGCAGGCCTTCGCCGCCGCGCGCGGCGAGGGCGAACTCGGTTGGCGCGCGCACCTGCAAGACGTGCGGCGGACGGCCGTGCGGCTGGCCGAGGCGGGCCGTATCGTCATCTACCGCAAGGGCAAGCCGGTCGATCCGCGGGACTTTCGCGGCGTTTATCGCCTGGGCGCGCCGCGTTCGGAGTGAGGCGCGGAGGCCGTCGTTGGCGGCGGAACTATGGCGAACCGCCAAGCTTTTTTGGCGAGCCTTTCCAAATCTGGCCTGTTTTTCTCCAAGGATTTCCAAAGAAAGCTTTGGCCATTTTGGGGAATTTCAAGGACTTACAAGGGTTCCAAACCCAAAGGACCCATATCCAAATTTTTTCGCCGGCCGCCGCCTCCTTTTGGACCCACTTCCGACGCCATAGAGCCGTATTCGAGAGAGACTTTGCGGCGGGGGAGGGGTCGAGCGCGTTCACGCGCCGCGCGCGATCGTTTACTTCGCACGGTGGCGGATGGCGGGTTCATTGTGGAGTATCCATACGGGTTGGTAGAAGTTTCAATCTAGCACGAATTCCGATTATAGGAAGGCAAATGTCTGCTTTTATCGCGTTGGCTCCGCTCCTAAAAGGCAAAGGGTTATAACCTTGATTTTCTGGGCAAAATGCGTACGGAAAAACAGCAAAAACGCGAGTTTCGTCCCGTCCGGGTCGGCCGAGCCGGTGCGGTAACTCGCAATGACGGCGGCTCACCGAACCCTCACGGCCCCGGAAACCATGCATCGATCTTGCCGGTGAGGTGGTAGGCGGCGAGACCGATCCATTCGTGGACAGCGAGTTCGAAGACCCTCAGCCGGCGCGATGGTTCCCGGTTGCGCAGATAGTCTCTGACGTCGCCGACAGAGAAATAATCGACGGGATCGGCGCGAACCGAAAATCCCGCCTTTTCGAACAACCCCATCGAGCGTGGCATGTGCCAGGCCGAGGTCACGAGCCACCATGACCGCGTCGGATTCGGCTTCACCAGCGCCGCCGTGAAGCGGGCGTTTTCGTCCGTGTTCCGCGAGCGCTTTTCGATCTCGATGCGCGAGGCGTCCACGCCGAGCGCGACGAGCAGGTTGCGCGCCTCGACGGCTTCGACAGGGCCGGAGTCCGCCGGCCAGCCGCTGCCCCCGGTGTAGACGATTTTCGCTTCGGGAAACCGGCGCGCGAGTATGGCGGCCTCGGTCAAGCGCGCGGCGCCCTCCTCGAGCGCGGTCTGTCCGTGCGCGAGGCTGAGTTCGGCATCGATGGGTCCCCCCAGCACGATGATGCCGTACGGCGGCGCCGCGTCCGCCGGCGGTGAGGGAAACCGCTCCTCCAGCGGCCGCAGCAGCAGGACCCCGACGGGCAAGACGATGACGACGAGCAGCGCGCCAGCACCGATCAACGTCAAGGCGCGGCCGACGCGCGGGGCACGGCGAACGATGAGGCCTCCGATGAACGCGCACGCCAGAAGCACGCTGAGGGGATCGGCCAGGAGCCAAAGCGCCTTGGAAACGACAAAGAACATGAAAATGCCTTCCCGCGCGCGCGGATTGGTTCAGGACGACGCGTGGCGCGACGCGTCGACGGTCATGGGTTTAACCGAGGGCGGTACGGCGCGGGAGGGGCGAGCGCAGTGAGGTTTGGCGAACGGCCGTGCCCAACCGGCTTTCCGTTGGCGAACCGAGCGAACTCTGCTTAGACGACGCCCAACAACTACCGAAGCGATCGGATCAGCGGCGGCGCATCCGTCATTGCGAGGAGCCCTTGCGACGAAGCAATCCAGAGGCCACAACATGCGCGGCGTCAGCAACCCAGACGGTCGTACTGCGGCCCCTGGAT
>JBAQGU010001066.1:0-5510 GCA_049287975.1 Roseiarcus sp. | reverse complement strand
CGTCTCGACCGTGGCGCCCGTCTCGATCAGCTCCGCGACGGCGCCTGCGCGTAGCGGGGCGATCACGGATTCCCTCAGGCCGAAATCGGCGAGGCGGACGATCTCGCCCTGGTTCATGGCGATGCCGCCAAAGATCTGCGCGAGATATTCGCTGAGGCCGATTCGCGTCACCAGTTCCTCGGTCTCGCCAAAGCGGCCGTCCGCCGACATCCGCCCGGCATAACCGCCCAACTGCTTGATCGCCTCGACATAGGTGGCGAGCCAGGCGAGCCCGTGGGTGGCGTGCTGCTCGCGCTCGATCTTGGCCGCGCTCAATCGGCCGCCCTCGCTCAGCCGCTCGCGCAACAGGGCGCTCGCGCGCGCGAGCAGCGTCTCGACGGCGTTCTGGGCTTGGATGGCGAGGTCTTCGAGGCTCAAGGACCGTCTCCCATGGAAAGGGGGTGTTGCGCCGCAACATGCGTCGCTGCTGCGTGCATGGCAATGCGCCTTTGGGCGATCGGGGCTATAGGCAGGCGCCGAAATCTCGCCCGCTAATGTGTCATAGTCGGGGAACGGGAAGCCCAAATTCAGGAACGTCTTGCATGCGAGAAGCCGCCGCCATCGTCATCGACGCGATCGGCAGATTTCTGGTCGACGATGGCTGGCCGATCTCCAGCAACATCGCGCTGGCGCTGCTGACCTCGCTGTTTCCGTTCCTGATCTTCGTCACCGCCCTGGCCAGCTTCTTCGGCTCGCAGGACCTTTCGGACGAAGCGGCGCAACTGCTTTTCGGGGCATGGCCGCCGGAAGTCGCGGGCCCGATTGCGAGAGAGGTCCACAACGTGCTGACGGCGCCGAGGGGAGGATTGCTGACGTTCGGAGCGGTTCTCTCGCTCTATTTTTCCTCGAGCGCGCTGGAGGCGCTGCGCACGGGGCTCGATCGGGCCTACGATTTTGTGGACACGCGGCCGTGGTGGCTGCTCCGGCTACAGTCGATCGCGTTCATGGCGTTCGCCTCGTTCGCCCTGCTCGCGCTCGCCTTTCTTGTCGTGCTGGGGCCGCTGATCTGGTCGAGAGTCATCGCCGTCGCGCCCGGACTCGCCCCGATGTACACGTTCGTGACTTTCGCGCGTCTGGGGATAGCGACGATCGCCTTGGCAGTGACTCTGCTGCTGGCGCATCTGTGGCTTCCTGCAAAGCGGTTGCGCCTGGTCGACGTCGCGCCCGGCGTCACCGTGACCTTCGTCTGCAGCATAGGATTCGGCGAAGCCTTCGGCATTTACCTCAGCGAATTCGCGCGCAACTACGTCTCGACCTATGCCGGTCTAGCCTCGGTGATGATCGCCCTCGTCTTCCTCTATTCGCTCGCGGCGATCTTCGTCTTCGGCGGCGAACTGAACGCGGCGATCATGCGCGCGCGTAAGGTCCGGCCGAAGCGTCGGAGATGGAGGTGGCGCCCTTCGCGGCGGCGCCTCGAGAATATTTGAAAAACAAGGCAGCCCCCGCGGCTCAGCCGGGGGCTACGCTTTATCGGAGATTCAAAGCTGCGGGGCGCTTTGCCGCTACCACCACCAGCGATGCCAGTAATGCCAGCGATGCCAAGGGTGCCAGTAGTAGTAATGCGGATGCCACCAATAATGGGGATGCCAGTAATGCCAGTGATACCAGTATGCCTCCGCGCCGGTAGTCGATGCAACGAGAAGGACAGTCAGCGCCAAGATGGCCAACAAGCTCTTTACCATTTCGATAAATCCTAAGTCGCCGAACTCGAAGTCGGGGGCAATCAATATGTACTTATTCGTCTGAACGCGAAATGAATGGAAATCGTCAAACTAAAATACATTTCCTCGAAGGCTTCGGCTGACCGATTGCGGACCCGCTGGCGTTTCGCTCGAACAGTTTCACTACTCTGATCGGCGCGGAACTGCATGCGATGGGCAGCGCTTTCTGCTTCCAAGCTTTTTGGGGCGATCGCGGTCGCGTCGTCAAGTGCGATGCTCCGTAACGATCTCGATCCGCAATCCCGGACCATTGTCTGAAGCGAAGGTGTTTAGACCGTGCAATTCGGCGATCGCGGCGACGAGACTGAGACCCAAGCCGGTGCCCGCCGTTTGCCGCGCGGATTCGGCGCGATAGAACCGCTTGAATATCGAGTTCAGCTCGTGGCTCGCGACGCCGGGGCCGTTATCCGAAACCGATAGCCGCAACCCGCCGCTGGCGGTTAGTTTTCCGGCGACCTCGATTCGCACGCCGCTGGGGGTGTGGCGAAGCGCGTTGTCGATGAGATTGGCGACCATCTGGCTGAGCAGGTCCTTGTCGCCTTGCACCGGAAGCGACGAATCGAGCCTGACGACGAGGAGCTTGCCTTCCTGCTCCGCCGCCGGCTGGAATGCTTCGACGACATTTCGTACGATCATGGCCAGGTCGACGGGCCTGAAGGCCGCCCGACGCGCGCCCGCCTCGATCTGGCCGATCCGCAAGAGAGCATTGAACGTTTCGAGCACGCCTTCGATGTCCACGATCGCGGTCTCGAACGCTGCTGCGGAGTGCGGGGCTTGGTCATCGCGAGCCGCCTCCAACCGACGGAGCGTCCGAGCCAGCGGCTTGCGGAGGTCGTGGGCGATGTCCGCGCTGACATGCTTGTTGGCAAGCATGAGCTTTTCGATCCGATCGAAGAGACGATTGAAGGTTTCCGCGAGCGAGGACAGATCGTCGTTGATGGCCGAGGACGGAATCCGCCGGCTCCAGTCGCCGGCCATCATTCCCTGCGCGGCAATGCGCATCGTGTCGATCCGGCGCAGAAACTGTGCGCTCAGCCAGAGCCCGCCGGCGACGCCCAACCCGACCATAGACGCAATCGACCAGCCGAAGACCCAAAGAATGTCTCGCATGACCGCATCGGGGCGACGCAGTTCGTCCCCCACGATCAGGCTGGACCGGTCTGGCAACCTTGTCACCAAGGCGCGAATGCGTTCCGGAGCGCCCTCCGGCGCCTCGTCCTCGTCATTCTCCTGCAATTCGACCCAGCCGATGTCGGCGCATCTGAAGGCGGGCGGCTGCGCGGGAATTTCGCCAGCCAGCAAAGCGCAGCCGGGGTCCAGCAGCCCATAGGCGAGAGCGCCGCCGCCCGAACCGCGCGCTGTGACGACCGCGGACAGTCGGTCGCGGCCCTGCTCCAAGAAAATGCGACTTAGCGCGTTTGACTCTTCGAGGATTCGATCGTCGAACTGTTCGCGAACCTCCCGCCGTATCGATTCGTAGACAAACGCGCCCAGAGCCAACGTCGACATTGCGAAAACGACGAGATAGATCGCCGTCAGTCGAAAGCTGGTGGTCCGAAACAACCTAGCTCGGGACACGCAGGCAATATCCGAGACCGCGAACAGTTTGGATCAAACTAGGCTCGCGGCCCAAGTCGATCTTGCTCCTCAGTCGACTGATGTGCGTTTCAACGATGTTCGTGCGAGGATCGAAATGGAAGTCCCACACCTGCTCCAGCAGCATCTTGCGAGTCGCCACTCGCCCTTCGCCGCGCAGAAGGAATTCGAGAAGGCGGAATTCTCGTGCTTGGAGCGCGATCTCCTCGCCGCCGCGCCGCACGGTCCGCGTCAGTAGATTCAGTTCGAGATCGCCGGACTTCAGTAGGGTGGTCGGAGCGCCAAGGGTCGGGCGTCGCGCCAGCGCCGTCAACCGCGCCATCAGCTCTTCGAATGCGAACGGCTTGACGAGATAATCGTCCCCGCCCGCTTCCAGCCCGTCGACGCGGTCGTCGATCCCCGAGAGGTTGGTGAGAAACAGCACGGGCGTGGCGACGCCCGAAGATCTCATCGCCGACACCACCCCGAGACCATCGACTTCGGGCAACATGCGATCGAGGGCGACCACGTCGAACCGAGCCGTCAGCGCCAGCGCCAAGCCTTCCCGACCGGACTTCGCGAGTTCGCTTTCATGCCCGCGCACCGCCAAGCCTCGGCAGACGAACGAGGCGGTATCTTCGTCGTCCTCGACGATCAAGACCCTCATTCGGCGGGAGCAGGCGAGTTGCGCGCCTGTGCGCCGAACCCGAACATGCGTGAAAACACTTTGTCCCCCAGCGCTTGGTGGAGCAGCGCCATGCTCGCGTGACCGATCAGGTATGCCCACATGAGATCGCCCGCAAGCTTGTGCAGGCCAAGGACGATTCGACCGTAGGGGCCGCCCGTGAAAGCGAAGAACCAAGCCGCGCCGCTAGCTGCGAGAAAAGTCGCCAGCAGCAGGCCCAAGCCGTGCACGGCGCTCGAGATTGCCGGCACGTCGAGCGAAGGTGGTCGCAGTCGCACAATGTCGCGTGCGACACCGAACGCCTCGTCTCCGATCGACTGCAACCGGCGCGGGGAAAACCAGGGCACGAGTTGGGAGAGCCGGATCTCCGCGCGATCCCTCACGAGCGTCCAGAGCCAGAAAAGCATGAGGACGAAAAGGCCCCCCGTGCCGATCCAAGTATGCAGCGAGTAGGGCAGTTCGGGATCATCCCCAGGCATCGGCCGTTCCATGACCGTACTGGTCAGAAGCTGATGGATGACGACCATGAGAATCGCGAGGTGCAGCAAACGCGTGAGGTACGAACGAACCGGCTGCATGAGTGACCTTTCTGCTTCGATCGAGGTGAAGTTATCGTGAGCCGGCCTCGGCCCTCCCGGAGAGTCTGAATAAAGAAAACTCTCGCGCGCGGCGTCACCTGGTGTAGACGTCGTGACACGAGCGGCAATCGGCGCGCAGTTGGGAATAGCGCGCCTTCATTCTGTCGCGGGACGCGACCGCTTCTATCGCCGACTGGACATCCCCGGAGAATTTCTCGAATCGAGCCTTCACGTCGCGCGCCTCAGCGCTGGTTCCGGTCATTCGAGCGGCGAGCGTTTGCGAATCGGCCGCAAAGCCTTGCAGGATGCGCGCGGCTTCCGCGACGTCGAGGGTGGCGGAGCCGATCAGCATCCGGTCCATCGTCGCCGCCTCGGCCTTCCAGGACCGCATGGTCGATTTCAGCGACAGGTTCGCCCATGCCGACCCGGAGGTCACGGCGACAATAGAGCCGAATACCAGGATTGTGGTTCTCATCGGCACGACCTGCTCCGCCAGCGTACTTGCTGCGATGCGGTAGTGCCCGGACCGCATGGCGGGATCACGGCTCGAACTATACATCTTTGTAAGGATCGCGGTTTCGGAGTGCCCGCTAAGTACTCGTTAACAAACGTACTTTAGCGCCGGAGAAATAATGGCGCGCGTTCTCGTCACCGACCCGGCGGACGCCGATACTCCGAAGATTATCGACGATCTTACTCCGGATTGCCTCGCCTTTCCTCTCGCAGTGACGATAGATTACTGTATATACATAAATAATATGCTATAATAGTCGACTCACCACAGCGCACCAACGTTGCCAACGTTGCAACGTTGCAGAAAAAGGGTAAGAGGGGCAAAAGTCCGGGCGAAGCCCGATTTGTAGACGCGGGCGCTGACCGCGTCCGGCGCGAAGCGCCTGGTTTTCCGCGGTC
>JBAQGU010001065.1:0-2332 GCA_049287975.1 Roseiarcus sp. | reverse complement strand
ACTTCGCGCTGCCGACCGAGCGACTGAAGCGCTCGATCGAGACCGCGAGCGGCGGCGCGGCGCGCTTCGTGGACGCGACCGCCGCTGCGGTCGCCGTGCTCGGCAATGCGATCGGCGCCAACATGTTCATGCTCGGCTACGCCTATCAGTCCGGCTTCGTGCCGCTATCGAGCGCCGCGATCCGTCGCGCGATCGAACTCAACGGCGAGGCGGTGGCGATGAACCTGGCCGCGTTCGACTGGGGCCGGGCGGCCTGCGCGGACCCCGCCAGTCTGGCGGCCTTCGTGAAGCCCGCATCGGCGGCGCCGGATAAGGAGCCGAGCCTCGAGGCGCTCGTCGCGCGCCGCGTCGATTTCCTGACCGCCTATCAGAACCGCGCCTACGCCGACCGTTATCGTCAGCTGGTCGATGCGGCAGCCAACGCGGAAGCCGCGAAGGCGCCGGGCCGCTCCGGCTTCGCTACGGCCGTTGCGCGTTATCTCTTCAAGCTGATGGCCTACAAGGACGAATACGAGGTCGCGCGGCTGTATACCGACGGCTCGTTCCGGGATCAGGTCGCGCGCACGTTCGAGGGCGACCTGCGCTTCGAATTCCACCTCGCCCCGCCGCTGCTGGCGCGCAAGGACCACGTGACGGGCGAGGCGAAGAAGATGCGCTTCGGCCCCTGGATGATGCAGGGTTTTCGCGCGCTGGCGGCGCTGCGAGGCCTGCGCGGCACGCGGTTCGACATTTTCGGCCGTACCGCGGAGCGGCGCGAGGAGCGGGCGTTGATCGGCGAATACGAAGCGCTTCTCCGGGAGCTGATCGCGACTCTGACTTCAGACAATCATGCGCTCGCGGTCTCGCTCGCCGCGTTGCCGGAGAAGATTCGCGGTTACGGTCACGTGAAGATGGGCAATCTCGCCAAGGTGCGCGAGGAGTGGGCGCGGCTGATCGAGACATGGCGCGCGCCGGCGCCGAGGCGACAGGCGGCGGAGTGAGGGGAGGCGGGTGGGGCCCGCCACCTGCCGTCGTTGCGAGTTCCCCACCGGCCTCCGGCCGGTCCCCTTGGATGAAACGGGTGGCGGGCGGTCGAGCGAATCAGTAGGATTCTTCGGCTGTCGGTATGAGGTCGGCTTCTCACTGATGCCTCGAACTCGGTTGCGAGTTGGACCTGGGACGCCTGGATGGGCCCCATTTTGCGCGTAGGGGCGCAACGCCCCGGAGCCTCCTTGTTAGCTTTCTTCTAATTAGGCGTCCTTGCCGGCGCCGTTCGTCAAGGAGGCGGAAGTCATCCACGAGCGACCACAGTTATTGATGAGGCTCGACATGCTGATTACGAAGCGCAAGCCGGCTACGGTCGGCGAGATATTGAACTCGGAATTCATCGCGCCACTCGCGCTTTCGCAAGGCGCAGTGGCCGACGCGATGGGCGTGCCGCGGAATCACGTCAACGAACTCTGCAACGACCGCCGCAAGGTTACCGCGCGGATCGCGTTGATCCTGGCGCGCGTGTTCGGAAACAGCGCGGAGTTCTGGTTGAACGTGCAGCGTCGCAGCGATTTGTGGGAAGCGATGAATTCGGCGACGGAAAAGGCCCGCGTCGAGCGGGCGAGGCCGCTGTCGGGGGCGGGGTGAAATCATCCATGTTCCCCAGACTCGGCCGACCAAGTCGCATAGGACACCAGCGGCGACTTTTCGAGTTCGGTCGCGACGGCGTCGAGCTCCGCCGGATCGACTGAGGTGCTGACCAGGGTCGCCAGGAGTTCGCTCGCCTTTGGAGACCGTTCCTCGACTTCCAACTGGCGGATCGGGTAACTCGCTTTTTCCAGCACCGCAGCGAGAAGATCGCGCACTTCGCCGACGGTGTCGGGAGTGGTGACGACGTGGACCTCGTAGGTCGCCTCCGACAGATGCTCGTCCATGGGCGCGCGGTTGATCACGTTGACCAGTGGACGCAGCATCGTATTGCCGGCGAGGACCGCCAAGGTCAGAACCGCGGCTTCCGCGGGCAGGCCGACGCCGCTGAGCGCGCCGACGGCGGCCGAGCACCACAGCGTCGCGGCCGTATTCAAGCCCCAGACATGCGCACCCTCCTTCATGATGACGCCGGCGCCGAGGAAGCCGATGTCGGAAACGACGTAGGCCGCGATCTGGGCTGCGCCGGCGGCGCCATTGAGGTGCATGCCGAGCGAGACGAACGCGGCGGCGCCGACGGCGACCAGCACGTTGGTCCGCAGGCCCGCGCTGCGCTGTCGCCATTGCCGCTCCGCGCCGATCAGCGTCGCCAGCACGAACGCGACGACGACGCCGATCGAAAGATCGAGGAGATGGCCGAGGCTGAAGTTGGCGA
>JBAQGU010001064.1:0-13438 GCA_049287975.1 Roseiarcus sp. | reverse complement strand
CGCCGCCGCCGAGCGCGAGACCCCCGACCGCCGCGGCGACCGGTTTGCCACAGGTCTCCAGCGCGCGCAGGCCAAGGCTCAGGCGAAAGAAATGATCGTAGGCGGCGTTGAATCGCCGATATTTGGGCGTCGCTGTCAGCATGTCGTAGGCGGCCCAAATTTCAGGCAGGTTGGCGCCCGCGCAAAACCCACTCTCCTTACCGGAGCGGATCAGGGCGCCGCGCACATCCGCCTCGGCGAGCCAAGTCGCGAAGAGGCCGATCTCGACGATGGCGGCGTCGGAAAACACATTCATCGACCGCCCGGGCGCGTCGAATACGAGGTGGACTAGGCCGTTGTCTTTCAACTCGAGTCGGAATTGTTCGAGCCTCGGCGGAGATGGAGTCATGTCGGCGTTCCCTGAACTATGTGAGAGGTCTTTCGCACCTTGCCGGCGTTGTCCCACTCAGAAGCCGACGCGATCGCCGCCTTTCAGCGACAGAATCTCGCGCGCCTCGTCCGGCGTCGCGATGTCGAGGCCCAGCCCCTCGATGATCTTGCGCACCTGCGTGACCTGGCTCGCGTTCGAGGGCGCGAGATGGCCGGCGCCGATCCAGAGGCTATCCTCCAGACCGACACGCACGTTGCCGCCCATCGCGGCCGACATCGCCGCGACCGGCATCTGGTTGCGGCCCGCGCCCAGCACGGACCAGCGATAGGCGTCGCCAAACAGGCGATCGGCGGTTCGTTTCATGTGCATCACGTCGTCGGCATGCGCTCCGATGCCGCCGAGCAGCCCGAAGCAGGTCTGAATGAACAGCGGCGGCTTCACCAAACCCTCGCTCAGGAAATAGTGCAGATTGTAGAGATGGCTGGTGTCGTAGCACTCTAACTCGTAGCGCGCGCCGGTAGCGTTCAGAGTGCCGAGCGCGTAGCGAATGTCCTTGAAGCTGTTGCGGAACACGAGGTCGTGCGAGCCCTCCAGCATCTTGGGCTCCCAATCGTGCTTGAACTCCTTGTAACGCTCGAGCATCGGGAACAGGCCGAAGTTCATCGAGCCCATGTTGAGCGAGGCGATCTCCGGCTTCCACTTTTCGGCCGGCCGCACGCGCTCCTCGACGGTCATATAAGGCGAGCCGCCGGTGGTCAGATTGACGACCACGTTGGAGGATTGCTTGATCACCCTGAGAAACGGCTCGAACGCCTCCGGGCTCTGATCAGGTCGGCCGTCCGCAGGATTGCGGGCGTGCAGATGCACGATCGCCGCCCCGGCTTCCGCGGCGCCAAGCGCGGACTCGGCGATCTGCTCTGCCGTCACCGGTAGATGCGGCGACATCGACGGAGTGTGGATCGAACCGGTGATGGCGCAACTGATGATGACTTTCCGCGCGGCCATAACGTTTCCTCCGACTCAGAATTTCGCCGCGAGTGCGGCCCAGGCTGATTCTAGTGTTTCGCGATGCTCAGGTGGCGCCACGCCGATCAGCGCCTTCGCTCGACCGTGGTGGCCGAGGCCGCGGAGATCGGCGCCGCCGAACTCGGTGACCACGACGTCGATGTCCATCCGGCCGAGCGAAACAGGTCCGGCCCCTGCATTGGGTCCGACGATGCGGCTGACGGCGCCCTTGGCGGCCGAGGCGGGCAGGGCGACAATCCTTAGGCCTCCGGCCGCATACGTCCCGCGTGCAAAGTCCGAGGCGCCGCCCGGACCCGACATCAAGCCGCCCGGCCCCATCTCCGCATAGGCCTGACCGAACAGGTCGACCTCCAGGGCCGAATTGATGGAGACCAAATTCGCGATCTCCGAGAGGACGCGCGGCGAATGGGTATAGGCGACCGGCTCGAAGCGATAGGCGGAGCCGCAGGCCGCGTCGTAGAGACGCTGCGTTCCAATCGCGACCCCTCCGGTCACCGCAACGCCGCTGGCCAGCGCGCCGGCCTCCTCGAGATCGACCACGGCTTCGCTGACGAGACCGGAATGAATGCGTAGACCACGCCTGCCGCACAGCGCCCGCAGGGCGGCGGTCGGTATCTTCCCCAGGCCCGCCTGGACCGTGGCGCCGTCGCCGATCCACCGCGCGACATTGCGCGCGATCGCCTCGGACGTCGGGTCCGTGCCCGCGTCGGCCATCTGGAGCAGCGGCTGCTCTTGTTCGAAGACGGCAGTCAGTTCGGAAAACGGAATGCCCGCGGCCCCGCGCACGTGCGGCAGCCGCGGATTGATATGAGCGACGCGGATCGGAATCTTCGGCCAGAGGTCGGCGAGAAAATCGACGATCGGACCGAAGCCGCAGATCCCTCGCCAATCTGGAGGCGTCGCCATGAACAGCGCCGCATCGATAGGGACTTTGCGCAGCCGCGCGAGGATGTCGCCATAGCAGAGCGGCAGGAACGTCACGGCGTCGCCTGCCGCCTTCAGTTCCGGCGTCAGGAAGAACGTCTCGACCCGACAGTGCGGATTGGCCAGATAAGTGTGCTTGTTGAGGCCGGGAACGAAAATACCGGTGAATGTCATTGCCCCCAGCGCATCTCCGGCGCGCAGCACCGCTTCGGCGAGTCGCAACGACTCGCCGGAGCACGCGCCGATCAGGGTGCGGCCGCCCGGTGGCAACGCCGAGGCGATATCAGCCAGGTCGATGCGTCGGGGAACCACGCCGTACGCCGCCGGTCACTTCACGTATTTGTGGAAATCGGGCTTGCGCTTCTCTTTGAAGGCGCGCACGCCCTCCTTCGATTCCTCGGTGTCGTAGAACAATTTGACGGCGCTGAGCGAAGCCAGGCTGATGCCTCTGATGTTTTCGCTGTCGGCATTGAACGAGCGCTTGGCCAGCGCCAGCGCGGTCGGAGAGCGTTCAGCCAGGGTATCAGTCCAGGCTTTCACCGCCGCGTCGAGTTCGGCCGCGGGCACCACCTTATTGACGAGGCCCATCTCGTAGGCCTGCTGCGCGGTGTACCTTTCGTTGAGGTACCACATTTCACGCGCCCGCTTGTCGCCGATATGGCGCGCGAGCATCGCGGTGCCCCAACCTGGGTCTACGGAGCCGACCTTCGGCCCGACCTGGCCGAATTGGGCGCTGTCGGCGGCGATTGTCAGGTCGCAAAGCGTCGCGAATACGTGGCCGCCCCCGATCGCGAAGCCATTGACCCGCGCGATGACGGGTTTGGGTACGTCGCGAATGATCGACTGGAACTCGTCGATCGGCAGGCCGACGATGCCGCGCCCGTCGTACTGTCCCTCGTGCGCGCTCTGGTCGCCGCCCGTACAGAACGCTTTGTCGCCAGCGCCGGTAAACACGATCGAGGATATGGCCTTGTCATAACCGGCGATCTGGAATGCCTTGATCAGCTCTTCGATCGTGGTCGCGCGGAAAGCGTTGTAGAGCTTGGGGCGATTGATGATGATCCAGGCGGCGCGGTCGCGCTTCTCATAGAGGACGTCTTCGAAAACAGGGATCTCGGTCATGTCGGGTCCTTTCGGCTAGATGAGGCAAGTTGGGGGCGCACGCGCGCCGCGTTCCCCCTCGAGGGCGGGAGAATGGTGTGTTTGAATGTCAGAGCATATTCATGCCGCCCGCGACCGAAATGGTCTGACCGGTGATGAAACCTGCGTCTTCGGACGCCAGGAAGGCGACGATGCCCGCATAGTCCTCCGGCTCGCCCATCCGACGCAGCGGAATGCCGCGCAGCATCGCGTCCTTCCATTTGACCGCCTGCTCGCCTTCGCCGAGCACAGAGGCCATCATCGGCGTATTGGTCGGGCCGGGGCAGACCGCGTTCAACAGCACGCCCTTGCTCGCCAACTCGCGCGCCACCGATTTGGTGAAGCTGATCAATCCGCCTTTGCAGGCGGAGTAGACGGCTTCGTTGCTGGTGCCGACCCGCGCGGCGTCGGAGGCGATGTTGATGATGCGACCGGCGCGCCGCGCGACCATCAGCGGCGCGATGACGTGATGTGTATTCAGCGGGCCGTAGAGATTGATGCGAATGATCTTGTCCCACAGGGCTTGATCGGTCGAAAGGAACGGGGCCGGACGGTCCCAACCGGCATTGTTCACCAGCGCCCAGATTGGGCCGAGTTCCGCCTCCACTTTCGCTGTGGCGGCGGCGACGGCGGCATAATCGCCGACGTCGACCTCGAAGCTCGCGACGCGCCCTTCGCCCGCGAGTTTCTCAGTCTCGTGGGCGCCGTCCAATTTAAGGTCGAAGATCGCGACCCTGCAACCCTCCGCCGCGAACCGCAGCACGAGGGCGCGTCCAATGCCTTGCCCGCCGCCGGTCACGACGGCGACTTTATCTTTCAATCCACGCACTGTCTGATCTCCCTGGACCCTGCTCATCCGAGTATGTTGGTTTCCGCGCTCTCCGCCTCTTCGGCCTCGCCGCCCACCATCTCGAGCAGCGTATCCTTCAGCGTCCGCAACGTATCGGCGGCTTGTGCGAGCTCCTCTTCTGGGATGCGCTCGAGGATTTCCAACTCGACCGTCTCGACGCTGTCACGGATCGTCGCGACCATCTTGGCGCCGGTGCGGGTGAGATAGACGCGGCGCGCGCGCCCGTCGGACTGGTCCGCGCGCCGCTCGACGAAGCCGGCGGCTTCCATGCGATCGAGCAGGCCGCCGATCGCGACCTTGGTCAGGTCGAGGTCGGCCGCGAGCGCGGTCTGGGTCATGCCGTCGCGGCGCGAAAGAAACGCCAGCACCCACCATTGCGAGCGGGTTATGCCCAGCGGTTTCAGCGCGCGATCAACGACGATCCGCCGCAAGCGCGACACGTCGTGGATCAGGAAGCCGAAGCGCAGGCTGGTATTGAGGTCTCTCGTCACACCCGTGTCTTTCTCGCGGAATTCCGCGTCAGTCCCGTTTCGCTCTGGGAGTCAATCGGCCTTTGAACATCTCCCGGGCTATGATCATTTTCATCACCTCCACCGAGCCGCCCGCGATCTTGACTACCCGCGCGTCCGCGTAGGCGCGGCTTATGGGATATTCCCACATGTAGCCCCAACCGCCGAACAACTGGAGGCATTTGTCGACCGCTTCGCAATGTAGTTCCGACGTGACGAGCTTGGCCATCGCGGCGTCGACCGGGTCCAGTTTGCCCTGCTGGAAGAGATCGATGCATTTGTCGGTGAATACCCGCGCCATGGTTGCGCGAGCCTTCAAGTCCGCGAGCACGAATTGCGTGTTCTGGAAGTCGGCGATGCTCTGCCCGAACGCCTTCCGTTCGGCGGTGTAATCCACCGTCCACTCGATCACAGTCTCCGTGACGGTCGCGGACCGGATGGCCTGAGCCAGCCGCTCCTGCGGCAGCTTGGTCATCATCAGTGCAAACCCTCGGCCCTCCGCGCCCAGCATGTTGCGCGCGGGGACGCGAACGTTCTCGAAGAACAGTTCCGAAGTATCCTGGGCTTTCATGCCCAGCTTTTCGAGATTGCGTCCGCGAGTGAATCCCGGCCGGTTCGATTCGAGCAGGAACAATGTGATGCCGCTCGCCCCGGCGCTGGAATCGGTCTTGGTGGCGAGGACGACGAGATCACAGAGCTGGCCGTTGGAGATGAAGACCTTCTGGCCATTGACGACGAAATCGTCGCCGTGGCGAATCGCCTGCGTGCGCACCGCTTTGAGGTCGCTGCCCGCGTGCGGTTCGGTCATGCCGAGCGAGCCGATCGCCTCGCCCTTGACCATCTTCGGAAGCCATTGCCGCTTCTGCTCCTCGGTCCCGAAGGAGAGGATATAAGTAGCGACCAAATCTGTATGGATCAGAAATCCAGGTCCGCTGGCGCCGACGCGCCACAGCTCCTCGAAGACGACGACGTCGAAGAGATAGTCGAGCCCAAGGCCGCCGTACTCCTCGGGGACCGTGCAGCACAGCATGCCGATTTCGCCGGCCTTGCGCCAGAGTTCGCGCGGCACGATGCCGTCGTGTTCCCACTTCGCATGGAACGGTACGATCTCTTCCTCGACAAAGCGCCGGACCGTCGCGCGCCAGATCTCATGATCTTCGCGGAATAGGGATCGCTCAATCATCTCGCTGCCTGTTCTCGTCGAGCGATCGTCATGACGCCGACCGTTCCGCTTTTTCTCGTTGGGTCGACTTCTGTATCGCCTCTCGCGCGGCGCGCCATTGCTCGTCGGTCAGGGCGACCAAGTCCGCGAAGGTGCCGGGGGCGGCAAGATGCTGGCCGCCGTCGATCGCTATCGTCTGGCCAGTCAGATAGTCGCAGCCGTCGGACAGCAGAAATATGATGAGGTTCTGCAACTCTTTCATTTCGCCGTATCGGCGCATCGGCACGGTGTCCGAACTGGTCGCGCTCGATCTGGCGTCCGGAATCGGATTGAGCTTCTCCCATGCGCTCTCGGTCGGGAACGGGCCAGGCGCGGTCGCATTGAGACGAATTCCGTAGCGACCCCATTCCACTGCGAGCGACATGGTCATCGCATGCAGCGCGGTCTTGGCCATCGCTGACGGGACTACGAAGGCTGAGCCCGTCCAAACCCAAGTCACGAGGTTGCTGACAACCGAACCTTTACGCCCTTCGGCGATCCAACGCTTGCCAGCCGCGAGCGTGACGTGAAAGCTGCCGTCCATGACGGTCGAGGCGATGGCCCGAAAGCCACGTGGGCTGAGGTCTTTGGTGGGAGCGATGAAATTGGCGGCCGCGTTGTTGACGAGGCCGGTGAGCGGGCCGCGCTCCCAGATCGCGGACATCATGCTCTCGACTTGCTCCGCGTCCCGAATGTCGCAGACGTGGGTCGCGACCGCATGCGCCCCGCCGGCGGATATCTCCCCGGCCGCCGATTCCAGCACTTGCGGACGCCGGCCGCAGATGTGCACGAGCGCGCCCTTGGCGACGAGCGCCTTACTGATCTCCTTGCCCAGGCCGCTGCCGCCGCCGGTCACGAGAATCGACTTGTCTCGTAGTGCGTCATCGCGGAAAATATCCATGCTCATGATGCCGCGCCTCCCGAATTCAGCGCCTTGCCGTCGTGGCCAAGGCCGAATTCGTAAACATATTTACAACCATGCAGAAACCTGTCAAGTTCACAATGAAGGCGAGGGCGGAAATCGTGCCGGGAAGCGAAATGCAGAATTTGCGAGACCGATATGTCGCAGGCGTGGGCGCCTATGCGCCGCTGCTGCGCCTCGACCGCGCCGCCGCCGCGAAGGCGTTGAAGTTTTCGGGGTTGGGCGGCCGGGCGGCGGGGTTTCGCGCGGTCGCGGGCTGGGACGAGGACGCGCTGACGCTCGCGGTCGAGGCAGCGAGGTTCGAAGTGGGTCGGCCCGATGCGGTCATCTTCGCGTCGACTTCGGCGCCGTTTCTCGAGCGCTCCCACGCTACGCTGCTGGTCGACGCGCTTGCGCTCGACTCGCGAACGCGCACCAATGAAGTCTCCGGCACAAGGCGTTGCGCGGTCGCGGCCCTGCTCGATGCGCTGCTCGGACGCGGCGAAATCTTGGTGGCGGCAGGTGAAAAGCGGCCCACGGCGGCGGCCAGTGGACGCCACCTCTCCGACGGCGACGGCGGCGCTGCGGCGTTGATCTCGGATCGCGGCGCCGCGCGCCTGGTGGCTCACGCAAGTCTTTCGCACGATCTGGTCGACATCTACGCCTCGCGGGAGCACCCTGAACCTTACGCCTATGAAGAGCGATTCGTGCGCGAGACGACGATCGCCAACGTGATCGCGCCCACTATCAAATCCGCACTCGCCAACGCACGGATCGATCCCAAGGCGATCGCCTGGGCCGTGGTTCATGAGCCGATCGCGGGAAGTTGGCGCGATATCGCGCGCGCGACCGGCGTGAACGCTCCCAATTCGGCAAGCGAACTCACGCAGACCGTCGGCGATCTCGGCGCCGCGCACGCCATGTTCGCTTTCGCACTCGCCTGCGCCCGGGCGAAGCCCGGCGATCATGTGCTGCTCGCCGGTTTCGGCAGCGGCTGCGATGCGTTGATCTTCGAAATTACCGAGACCGTGCCGGGGGCGAACGAGGCGGCCGAAGCGGTGCGGACCGGTCTCGCATTTGCCGACTACGTTCGCTTCCTGAGCCTGACGGGAACCCTGAATCTCGACTGGGGCGTGCGTTCGGAGTTCGAGCCGAAGTCGCAGGCGACGGTGCTGGAGCGTTACGGCCGGGATGTGATCGGCTTCGTCGGCGGTCGCGACGCCAAGGGCAACGTGCAGTTTCCCAAGAGCCGCATTCCCGTGCGCCCCGACGCCGACGGCCCCGAGCCATGGCAGGACGTTCGGTTGGCCGATGATCTCGCTACCATCGTCTCCGTCACCGCGGACCGGCTCAATTTCACGCCGGACCCGCCTTTCTGGTTCGGGCTCGCGCAATTCGACAACGGCGCTCGAGTCATGATGGAGTTCACCGACGCCGACACGCGCGGGTTCGCGGTCGGCGACCGCGTACGGATGCGGCTGCGCATCAAGTCGCATGATTCCCGGCGCGGCTTCCGCACCTATTTCTGGAAGGCGGCGCCAGAGCGGCGTCCGTCCCTCGAGGCTTGAAGACCATGGCGAGTGGCGTCAAAGACAAAGTCGCGATCGTGGGCATGGGCTGCACGACGTTCGGCGAGCACTGGAGTCGCGGGCCCGAAGACCTGATGGTCGACGCGTTCGAGGAGGCTTTGGCCGACGCGAAGATTGGTCGCGGTCAGATCCAGGCGGCGTGGATGGGCAATGCGCTCGACGACATCAATGTCGGCAACAGCGCATTGCCCCTCGCGCACGCGCTCCGCTTGAAAAGCATACCGGTGACGCGCGTCGAGAACATGTGCGCGACCGGTTCGGAGGCGCTCCGCGCCGCCGTCTATGCGGTCGCGGCCGGCGCGGTCGATTTCGCCCTCGCGCTGGGCGTCGAAAAGCTGAAGGACACCGGCTACGGCGGCCTGCCGCTGCGCACCAAGGGTCTCGCCAACGATCTCTGGTTGCCCTACGGCTCGGCCCCCGGTGCGTTCGCGCAACTCGCCGGCGCCTATGCCGCGCGCAATCGGATCGATCACGTCGATCTCAAGCGCGCCATGGCGCATGTGAGCTGGAAGAGCCATCAGAACGCCGTGTCGAACCCGCGCGCGCATCTGCGCAAGGCGGTCGACGTCGAGACGATTCTCAAAGCGCCGATGATCGCCGATCCGCTGGGGCTGTTCGATTGTTGCGGCGTCTCCGACGGCGCGGCCTGCGCGATCGTCACGACACCGGACATCGCGCGCGGGCTCGGCATCGCCAACCCCGTCACCGTCAAAGCGGTGCAGTTGAGCGCCAGCCATGGTTGGGAGATGCAATACGGCGCCTGGGACGGAGGGTTCGTCGAAAATACTCGCCAGGCCGCCAAGCGCGCCTACGCCGAAGCCGGCGTGAGGGACCCGCGCCAGGACATCTCGTTGACGGAAGTGCACGACTGTTTCTCCATCACGGAACTCGTAACGATGGAGGACCTCGGCCTCACGGACGAAGGCCGCGGACCCTACGAGATTCGCAGTGGGCGGTTCGATCGCGACGGCGTACAGCCATGCCAGATCGACGGCGGGTTGAAATGCTTTGGCCATCCCGTCGGCGCCTCGGGCTTGCGCATGGCGTTCGAGGTCTATTCCCAGTTGCTGGGGCGCGCCGGCGAACGGCAACTCGGCAAGGTCGATCTCGGCCTGACGCACAATCTCGGCGGCGCGCCGTTCAACAGTGTTGCCGCGGTTTCGATCTTCGGGCGCCTGAACTGAGGGAGGTCGCCATGGCGGGAAAATATTTCGAGGAATTCGAGGTCGGACAGACTTTCGTTCACGAGATCCGCCGCACCGTGACGGACATGGACAACATTCTGTTTTCCGCGCTGACCTATAACCCCGCCGCGATCCATATCGATCACGAATACGCCAAGACGACCGAGTTCGGAAAGCCGCTGATCAATTCGATCTTCACGCTCGGCCTGGTCGTCGGAGTTTCCGTTCAGGATACGACGCTGGGAACGACGGTCGGAAATCTCGGCTGGGAGGAGGTTGCGTTCCCGAAACCGCTCTTCGCCGGCGATACGATCCGCGCCGAAACGACGGTCGTCGCGTTGCGCGAGAGCAAGTCGCGGCCGACACAGGGCATCGTCACTTTCGAACATCGCGGTTTCAATCAGAAGAACGAGATCGTGGCGACCTGCCGCCGCGTCGCGCTGATGCTGAGGAAGCCGAAATGAGGCTGCGCTCGCTGCTGTTCGTGCCTGGCGATTCCGAGCGAAAGTTCGCCAAGGCGCGCGGGGCCGGCGCCGACGCGCTGATCCTCGACCTTGAAGATTCCGTGGCGCCGGTGCAGAAGGCCGCCGCGCGTGAGATTGTCGGCCGGTTGGTCGAGGACAGGGCGCCTCGCGACTGGGCGTTCTTCGTGCGGATCAACGCGCTCGACACCGGCCTGGCGCTCGACGATCTCTGCGCCGTCGTCAAACCCGGTCTCGACGGTTTGCTGATCCCGAAGACGAACGGCGCGGCGGACGTCGAGCGCGTCGCGCACTACCTGGATGCGCTCGAAGCCAAGTCCGGAATGCCGCAGGGCTCGGTCAAACTCGCGATCGTGGCGACGGAAACCGCTAAAGCGATGTTCGCCCTCGGCTCCTACGTCCCCGCGCATCCGCGGCTCGCCGGCCTGACCTGGGGCGCGGAAGACCTCGCCGCAGCGCTCGGCGCCACCGACAACAAGGAGGCCGACGGCGCCTGGACGTTCCCATATGCGCTCGCCCGCGCGCAATGTCTGTTCGTGGCCTCCGCCGCCGAGGTCGCGCCGATCGACACGCTGTTCGTCGACTTTCGCGATACCGAAGGTCTCGAACGCGATTGTCGGCGCTCCCGGCGTGACGGCTTCACCGGCCGCATCGCGATCCATCCCGATCAGGTCGCGACGATCAACCGTTGTTACGCGCCCTCGGAGGCGGAAATTGCACACGCGGAGAAGATCGTCGCCGCCTTCGCGGCCAACCCTGGCGCCGGCACGCTCGGGCTCGACGGCAAGATGGTCGACATTCCGCACCTGAAAGCCGCGCAGAAGACGCTGGCGTCACTCTGAAGACCCCTCTACTCGGGAGCAAACTCGAAATGAGCGAACTCAAACCCTTGCCTACCGAGGATGAGCGCAACGCGATCCGCGAAGGCGTCCGCTCGGTCGTGACTAGCTTCGATGACGACTACTGGCTCGAGCGCGACGAGGACGGGAAATTCCCGCGCGAGTTCCATCGCGCGATGGCGGATGGCGGTTGGCTCGGCATCACGATGCCGGAAGAATACGGCGGCGCCGGGCTCGGCGTCACTGAGGCGGCGATTATGATGCACGAGGTCGCCAGTCACGGCGGCGCCATGGCAGCCGCGTCGACCGTCCACATCAACCTTTTCGGCCCGCATCCGATCGTGGTGAAGGGAACGGACGAGCAGAAGGCTCGTTGGGTGCCGCGTCTGGTTTCCGGTCAAGATCAATGCGCCTTCGGCTTCACGGAACCCGACGCCGGCCTCAACACGACGCGCATCAAGACTTTCGCCGAGAAGGTGAAGGGCGGATATGTCGTGCGCGGGCAGAAGGTCTGGACCTCGACTGCGCAGGTCGCCAACAAGATCATGCTGCTGACCCGCACGACCAAATATGAAGACTGTAAGCGCCCCACCGACGGCATCACGATCTTCTACACCGACCTCGATCGCGCCAAGATCGACGTGCGGCGGATCCCCAAGATGGGCCGCAAAGCCGTCGACTCGAACTCGATCTTCATCGATGGGCTGTTCATCCCCGAGGAGGACCGAATCGGCGAGGAGGGCAAGGGCTTCTCGTACATCCTGCACAGCCTCAACCCCGAACGCGTGCTGATCGCCGTCGAAGCGATCGGCATCGGCCAGGACGCGCTCCGCCGCGCCACGCGCTACGCCAAGGAGCGGGTGGTTTTCGACCGTCCGATAGGGCAGAATCAAGGCATTCAGCATCCGCTCGCAGAGAAATGGATGTATCTGGAGGCGGCCTGGTTGATGGCGATGAAGGCGGCCGAACTCTACGACACCGGGCGACCCTGCGGCGCGGAAGCCAACAGCGCGAAGTTTCTCGGCGCCCGCGCTGGCCACGACGCTGCCTGGCAGGCCGTCATGACCCATGGCGGATTCGGTTACGCCAAGGAATATCACGTCGAGCGGCTGTATCGCGAGGCGTCGCTGACGCGGCTCGCGCCGATCACGGAGCAACTCATTCTGTGCTTCATCGCCGAGAAGGTGCTCGACCTTCCCCGTAGCTACTGAGGAACGACATGGGCGTGATGGAAGGAAAAGTCGCGTTGATCACTGGCGCCGGTCGCGGCGTCGGACGCGGCATAGCGCTGGATCTCGCCAAGGCCGGAGCGGCCGTCGTCGTCAACGATCTCGGCGTCAGCCTCAGTGGCGCGGCCGCCGAGAGCTCGGTCGCGCACGAAGTCGCGGAAGAGATCCTCGCCCGGGGCGGGCGCGCGATTGCGAACGGCGACAGCGTCGCGTCGTGGGACGGCGCGCAAAGGATGGTGCAGGCGGCAATCGACGCGTTCGGGCGCATCGACGTGGTGGTCAACAACGCCGGCAATTTGCGGGACAGCCTGTTCCATAAGATGACCGAGGAGGAATTCGACTCCGTCATCGGCGTGCATTTGAAAGGGTCCTTCAACGTCAGCCGCGCCGCAGCGCCGCATTTCAAGGGACAGGCCTCGGGCGCCTATGTCCACATGACCTCGACCTCGGGACTGGTAGGCAATTTCGGACAGGCCAATTATTCCGCCGCCAAGCTCGGCATCGTCGCCTTGTCGAAATCGATCGCGCTCGACATGCAGCGATTCAACGTGCGCTCGAACGCGGTGGCGCCCTTCGCCTGGACCCGCATGATCGACTCGATTCCCACCAACACACCGGAGCAGCAAAGGCGCGTCGAGGGGTTGAAGAAGCTGGTCCCGGAGAAGATCGCGCCCTTCGTGACGGCGCTGGCGAGCGACGCCGGCGCTCATGTCACGGGGCAGATCTTTGGCGTGCGCAACAACGAAATCTATCTGTTCTCGCAGCCGCGGCCCATCCGCACTGCGCATACGTCGGACGGCTGGACCGCCGAGAGGATCGCCGAACGCGTATTTCCGATGTTCGCCAACGATTTCTATCCGCTGGATCGCTCCAGCGACGTCTTCACGTGGGACTCGGTCTGATCTCGTGCCGATCCAACCCGACCTGATCCGCGCGCACCGTTTCCCCGAAATCCGGCACGCCTACACCGCACGCGACGTCATCCTCTACGCTTTGGGGGCGGGCCTCGGACGCGATCCGGTCGCTCCTGACGACCTGCTGTTTCTCTGGGAGGAGAAACTCGCGGTGTTGCCAACCTTTGCAGTGACCTTGTGCACGCCAGGCCTCTGGCTTCGTGCGCCCGAATTCGGCGTCGATTTCGGCAAACTTGTGCATGCCGAACAGGCGGCGACGTTTCACGCGCCGCTGCCGGCG
>JBAQGU010001063.1:0-2897 GCA_049287975.1 Roseiarcus sp. | reverse complement strand
CGCAAGCGCTTTCGTTCGCTCGCCGGCGCCCTTCCCTGGCCAGGTGGACTGAAGACGCATGTCCCGAAGAACGAGCGACGACCATCGCTTCACCAAGCCGCCCGATTGGCGAGACATTCTGTCCGTCGGCCGGATGGGTCGGCCGCAACGGAACGCGTGGAGCGGGCGGGATCGAATGGCACGGCATGTTCGGGCGCTCGGAGCGGAAAAGTACGAACCACCAACAGAGCACACGATTTAGTTTTTACGGAAAGATTTTTTATCACTAACGCTGAAAAACACAATCCAGAAGTCCGACGTGGGTCGCCGCAGCGGCGCTCCTCCCGTTCGCTCTCCCAAGCCGCCCCACCTTTTTGTCAGTCGGAGCCCACGGTCAGCCGCGCGCCCGCTTACCAGATCTTGTGGGTTCGAGGTTTCCGAGCCCATACCATTTCCCGGCGCGGATTCAATCTTTTCAAGCCGTTGCGGCGCCATTTCCGGGCGACTCCGTTTTGTCGTCACGTCCTCTCGAGCCGCGATCCCGGCGACCGAAACGGCCTCGATTCAAAGGATCGAGATCGGCTCGGCTCCGCTCACTGGGCGCCGAGGCCATGCTCTACCACTGCAACATGCGAGAGCTCATCGAGAACGAAATGAGATTCGGTAAGCAGGGCATCAAGTGTTCGCGACCGTCACCGACCAGTCCCGAGGCTTCGCCCCGGGAATAACAAGGCCTGGAACGGATCCGCATATTGCACCGACAATGGGCTTGCTAGATCGAGCCCCAAGGTGCGCAGGTTGTCAGCCATGGGATGTTTGGAGGGCCCAATTCTCAAGACGAAATTTTCCCCCCCGCCGACCTGGAACGGGGTCAGCACCTGTATGAGAGTTCTGAGCGCCGCGCCGTCGAGAAAGCTGAACGTAGGCAAGTCGGTTGGCGGCGCTTGAACCCAATGTCCACAACCACCCTCCAACGTGCCAATTATTGCGTTCTCGGGGTCGCGCAGGCTGGTCGAGAACTTGTGTAGTTCATGCTTGAAATCAATAGCCGCGACGAATTTGTTGTATCCCCAAATCTCTCTCCCCACCCGGTTCGCCAAAGCCGTACTCACGGGCAGGTTCGCAACGTAGCCCGCAGGAACGGCGTCGCCCGGGGCCGTCGACGAAATGCTCAAACCGACTTCATCATATGGGCCTAGATCGGAATCTCGGTACTGGAACCAGCCCAGCAACGCGACCGCCTTTCCATCCGGCCGCGGAACCGCCGTCAGGTTGGCGCCCTCGAGCACTTCGTCCGCCCGCCCGAGGTCGGTGACGAAGGTGGCTATGATGCATCGAGCGTCGAAATAGCGGATGGGCAGCGGACACTCGGTTCCGTCCCTCAGGACGCGCCGCTGGAGAGGAAGAAAGCCGGATTTCGTTTCGGCGCCGTTCGCACTGGATTCGGCGAGGACAGCGAGTGCGCGCGACACGATATCCCCGGGCTCGATGGCGGAATGGCGAGGCGCGAAAGGCGCGGCTTGGAGCCAGGGTCGAGGCAAGTAGCTCGATTGAGCAGACGTCGCATCGTACAGTTTTGGCAGATTCGAGAACGGTATGGTTCCTGGGACAGTTGGCTTGTCGTCTTGGGATGGCTTTTTCACGAGAAGCGCCTCAACAGATGGCCGAAAGCGGATTATGTCCTGAACTAGCAGCTAGCCTGGGCTGTTCGCACTAGGCGTCGCGCCGCACGAGGAAGTCCACACAAGATCGCAACCATTCCAGATCGGGGCTATTTGGAGCGCCCGCGAATGCGGAGCTGTCGAACTCGCGCGCCGCGGCCTCCGCGAGCGCCGTGGCTGATTCGCTCGCCCAACAAATGCTTCCCGCGTCGACGATTATTTGATGGAGCCGCATGACCTCGCGCGGCAGGCGACGCTCTCGCGGCCGCCCGAGAAAGTCGGTCGCCCACGCCCGATCATTTTGATTCGCTCGACCAAGCGCATGAGTGAGCATGAGCGTCCGTTTGCCTTCCCATAGATCTCCGTCGATCTCTTTGCCGTATCGTTTCACGTCACCCGTGAGGTTGAGAACATCGTCGGTAATCTGAAAGGCCAGCCCCAATAGAAAGCCGAACCGATCGAATCGGCTCAAATTCCGATCGTCGCCGTTGGCGACAAGGGCGCCAATCCGCAGGGGATGAATGAAGCTGTACCAGGCGGTCTTCTTGAGCACGAGCCGTAGATAGTCGTCGGTTCCGACGGTGAGATCATTGTCGCGCATCCAGCCAAGCTCGATGGCTTGCCCCTCCAGCGTTTCGACGACCATGTGATCGACTTCGTCAAGAATCCGGAGCGTCGTCGACGGTCCGAGCCGTTCGCCGCTCTTACGAAACAAGCGCATGGCGAGCGCATTCATGGCGTCGCCCGCGTTGAGCGCCACGGCCACTCCGGCGCGGCGATGCATCGTGGGCGTCCCGCGCCGAAAGTCGCTGCCATCCTCGATGTCGTCGTGTACGAGAAATGCGTTGTGGAGCATTTCCAGACCGGCGGCCGCCGGCAGCGCGCCCTCGGCGCGACCGCCGAGCGCGCGCGCAGTCGCGATGCACAGCGCGGGGCGCAAACCCTTGCCCGATCGGTCGACGAAATCCTTGACGAGCCCGTAGAGGTGCCGCCTCGGTTCCCCCGCCGGCACGCCTTCGGCCAGCAGGTCGGAGATCATTTCGCGATACCAGCCAAGGCGCTGAATGAACCCGGCCGGGCCTACGATATCTCCGGCGCCGGGGAGGGCGCCGGCGGCGTCGCGGGGCGATTCCGGCCACGAAGGGATCTGGGTCGAGAGGCGTCGCGCCATGGGATTGCCCAAAGCCGCGTTCCCGGCCAAACCTCGAAGTTCATCGCCGGGGTCGAGCATCGCACTGATCGGCGGGACATAGGGGG
>JBAQGU010001062.1:0-8028 GCA_049287975.1 Roseiarcus sp. | reverse complement strand
AAAATCGACTGTGTCCGGGCGACCATCGGGTTCAACAATTGCTCCTTCCAGAATTACCAATCTTCCATTAGTTATGTAGTGTGCAAATTTGTCACGACAAATTTGCACAAGCGCTGGATTTGCTTCGAACCCAATGACCCGAAAGTTTTTCTTGAGATAGTATTCTGTGTCCTCGCCCATATGCATGCCAGCATCGTATATCAAATCTCTCTGATAGGTCGTTCGCATTGCCAAAGGCGTTGAGGTGTGGTGGTTGTTATTGACCATATTCATTGCATGCTTTCTGCTGAAATTTTGGTAACCAGCTTAACGGTCATGCGATTGGGTCGAAATAAGGACGACCATAGACAATTGTCAACCCGGGTTACAGGGGTTACGTAGCGCTTGGCGCGCCGGACTCGAGGAACATCACGAGGCCGGGTCGATGATTTTCGCCATCGTTATGAACCCCATGTTCGGGTCGCGTATCATGTCGCGGGCGCCCGACCATGGCAAATGCCTTGGCCTAGCGGAAACTCAGCGTAGAACGTACCTTCAGCGAAATGCTATAATTCCGCACATGCTCTCAGCTCTGATTGCCGAAGTCGAACAAAAGAAGGCCCAGCTGGACCGGCTGCGGCCGCTGTCGCCGAGCGCGCTCGGCGGTCTCGAACACGCCTACGATCTCGAACTGACCTATACGTCGAACGCGATCGAGGGCAATACGCTCACGCAAATCGAAACCGCGCTCGTGATCGAACATGGCGTCACGATCGGCGGGAAGAAGCTCAAGGATCATCTGGAAGCGATCGATCATTACGACGCCATTCGCTATGTGCGCGAAATCGCCGATCGCACCGAACCGCTGACCGAATCCGACGTGCGGAACCTGCACGCGCTGGTGATGCGACGCTCCGACCCCGAGATAGCCGGCAGCTACGCTACTTCGGCGCGCTACGTTATCACCGACAAGGGGCGCCACGCGTTTCCTGCGCCGACCGAAGTCCCCGCTCTGATGGGAGACTTTGCCGCCTGGCTTCGCGCCGCGCCCGCGGCGCCGGAGACGGCATTCTCGGCGCATCGCCGGCTGGTGGATATCCATCCGTTCAACGACGGCAATGGCCGGACAGCGCGATTGCTGATGAATTTGATTCTCATCAAGAGCGGCTTTCCGCCGATCGCAATTCGTCCAGAAGACCGCCTCGCCTATCTCCAGGCCTTGCAAGAATCGCAGGCGCGGCGCGGTCACGAAGCGTTCGACCGTCTGCTCTACGAGCGTCTCGACGCGACGCTGACGGAGTATTTGAGCGCCTTGCGAGAGGCGCTTCCCCAACCTGACGCCATCCCGATGCGAGGGCCCGGCGAGCCGGGCGCCGGCGGTTGAGCCCCACCAGACGACATTCTGGGCCATGAGGGTTGCGAAAGACGTCGCTTCCGGCTCGTTCCCGACGATCGCGATCAAGGCCGACGTGTCGAGGGCGATCACTTCGGCAAGCCGAACTCGTCGTAAAGGTCGTCGTGGTTGGAGGAGAGCGTGACAGACACACGCGCGCGCACCGATTTCATCACAGCGGATAGATTGGCCTCGGCCTCTTCGGGGCTGACGAACCGGCTGGGAACGCGGCGGTTGGATTTGAATTCGCGCAACGCCCTCACCACGACTTCGGTCTTGGTCGTTCCGAATTGTTCAGCGAGGTCGTGCGCTGTCCCATAGGCCTCGTCGCTCCGTATGTTCAACTGTTTGCGGGTGCGAGCTACCATGGATAATGAGCCACAATGCCGGTCGCACGCGATAGAGATCTTCGTTCGAACCGAGGTAACTCGCCGCAATCGGAGTTTTCGCGCGCTCGCATCTTCACAGAGATTCGTCGGAGAGCGGAGAAGACGACTCGTCGTCCAACAATTCTTCCGGAGCGTAGGCGTCGCCCTGCTGAGCATGTCGAATCGCAACATTTTCTGTTATTCCGTCCTTCCGTCTCACCGTCAGTACGTACGGCGGAATGACGAAGCGCCGCGTTCCCTGGATTTGCCCTGCCTGAGCGCTCTTCGGATGCTCGGTCAGGAGGGTTCTGGCGTCCCGAACGCGCATCGCGAGCCTTTTAGCTGCGGCCGGGCTTCTCGAGGCGAGATATCTGATTTCCCGCTCGAGCCAACTTTGCGCGCGCTTCGAGAGTCGCGCGCGGCGCTTGACCATCAGGCGGATCTCTTCGAGACAGCGGCCTTCTCGGCGTCAGAAATGATTTTGTCGATTTCATCCAAGGCTTCGTCGAAATCGACGCTTTCTCCGCGCTCGAGCTCTGCAATTCCTTCCGCCTCTTCCAGAATATGACCGCCTTCGCCTTTCAGGTAAAAAGAAAACGCTTGCAACATCACCCATGTGCGGTCCCGATCGAGAGCTTTCGCGATTCTATCGAAAGCTTCGACGGTCGCAGCGGGCGCACGAAGCGATATCTGAACCTTTTCGACCGCGTCACTCATGGAAACACCCAGCTCGTACGACGTTGTCGTTTTTCATATTTCATTGTCTTACAAATTGAAAGTCCTTTTTTGCTTTTGAGAGGCCGAAGGCCATAGCGACTCGGGAATTTCATCCCGATTTTGATAGTTCGCCAGCACCGCAATCAGCGCACAGCCGATAGCCACGCCGGAACCGTTGAGGGTGTGGACGAAGCGGGCCGATTTGGAGTCGGAGGCCTTTCATGCGCCGGGCCCGGGATACGGTGACGCACCCGTAGTCCGAAAGACCCTGGCGCCCGCGACAATTAGGGCGGCGCGAAGCGACAAGCCAATCCTATTCTCGCCCGCTACCTCAACGCCACCATTCCGCTCCAGAACTGATAGCCGCCACCTGTCTCGACATCGTAGGAGCGTGCGAACGCGAGCTTGCCATCGGCGCCGACGCGATAGGCGGCGAGCGTTGCCGGTTGCAGTCGCACTTGATCTCCGTCACGTACGAGTCGCGAGGTGATATTGGCGGCGACCAGCATGCGTCCGCTCGGGTCGAGCGCGAAGGTCCGCGGATGAAATCCGTGCGAGTCCATGTTCTGAATAAGCGTCGGCTCGCCGGTACTGCCGTCGATCGCAAATACGGCGATGTTGTTTTCCCCTCCGAGGTAAACCTGCTTACCCTGGAAATCGGTCATCGCGTCGGATCGATTGGCGACATAGACATACCGCCCATTCGGGTGCAGATGAACCGTTCCCGCGAGCTGTCGGGGCCGGAGATTGCCCGGTTCGGCCAAAGTGTTCTTGCTGAAAATGGGCTGCGGATCGAGGCTGTCGTTCTCCAGCCTGAAGACGTCGACCTTGTTCTGGCGCTCGAGCGAGACGTAGACCCAGGGCTGCGACGGATGAAAATCGAGATGTCGCGGTCCGAAGCCGTAACCGCCTCCCGGGGCGATCGACGCCCGGTTCGTGAGTTGGCCCTCGTCGAAACCGAAAATCTCGAGGGCGCCAGGATCTTCCGGCTTGCCGGCAGCGGGATCGTTGCCTCGCGTGACGAGAACCGCGGCTTTGCCGGAGGGCATTACGCGGATCTGGTGCGCGAATATCCCGACATCGGGCGCTGTTCTCTGCTTCACCTCATCGCCGATACTCCCATCGTCATGGATTCTGAGCACAGTGACGCCGCTCGGATCGTTGTGGGCGATCAGCGCATAGGCGCCAAACCTGTCAATACTGATGTGTATCGGGCGCGATCGCAAGGCAGCAGAAGGTCCGTGTGGCCGAAGCGCGCCTGTGCTCGGGTCTATGCTCAACGCGCTGGCGCCATGCTTGTCGCCCGCGATACCAGGACCGCCGTTGCTCCACGTCGCGTAGAAAATGTTGGCTGAAGGATGCGGCGAAGCATATTGTACGTTCGCGGGTAGCGTCAAGGCGCCCTGCCGGGAGAGCTCAATGCGTTCCGCATCGACGTGGTAGAAAGTGAGCTCGGGCCCGACGCTGGCGTAGAACATGATTGCACCCGTCTTTGGTTGACCCCGGGAGGCCTGGGGCGCCGTGAGCGCGGCAGCCAGGAGGGCGCTGAACAACCGCCGATCCATGATAAGCGAATCCTTCGATGCGCGCCGCCGCTGCGGCCACCCGCGAGGACGAACAATCACCCGACCCGCTCTATCCGCTTCAGACCTCCCATGTAAGGCCACAGCGCTTCGGGGATCGAGACGCTACCATCCGAGCCTTGATAATTCTCCAACACCGCGACCAGGGCGCGGCCGATCGCGACGCCCGAGCCGTTGAGCGTGTGGACGAAGCGGGTCGATTTCGCGTCGGCGGCCTTGCTTCGCGCGTTCATTCGCCGGGCCTGGAAATCGCCGCAGACCGAGCAGGACGAGATTTCGCGGAAACGCCCCTGCCCCGGCAGCCAGACCTCGATGTCGTAGGTTTTGCGCGCGGCAAATCCCATATCGCCCGCGCAGAGCTTCATCGTGCGGAAATGCAGCCCGAGGCGCTTCAGCACGTTCTCGGCGCAGGCCGTCATGCGCTCGTGCTCGGCGGCGGATTGCTCCGGCGTCGTGATCGACACCAGTTCGACCTTCTCGAACTGGTGCTGGCGGATCATGCCGCGGGTGTCCTTTCCCGCCGCGCCCGCCTCGGCGCGGAAGCAGAGCGTGCCGGCGGTATAGCGCAGCGGCAGGCGCTTCTCGTCGACGATGCTTTCGCGCACGAGGTTGGTCAGCGGGACTTCCGCGGTCGGGATCAGCCAGAAGCCGTCGCCGGCGGCGAACTGATCCTCCCTAAACTTCGGCAATTGCGCGGTGCCGAACATCGCAGCGTCGCGCACCAGCACCGGCGGATTAACCTCTTCGTAACCATGTTCGCCCGTGTGCAGATCGAGCATGAACTGCATCAGCGCGCGCGAAAGCCGCGCCAGCGCGCCCTTCAGTACGACGAAGCGTGCGCCGGAAAGCTTGGCCGCGGTCTCGAAATCCATCAGGCCGAGCGCCTCGCCAATTTCGAAATGCTCCTTGGGCACGAAGCTGTTGGGAAAGCGCGGCGGCGCGCCGAACCGTCGCAGCTCCACATTGTCGCGTTCGTCCAAGCCGTCGGGCGCGTCCGCGGCCGGCAGGTTGGGAATGGCGGCGAGTTCGTTCTCGAGCAGCATGCCGGCGGCCTTCTCCGCCGACTCCATCTCGGGCATCGCGAGTTTCAGCCTCGCGACTTCTTCCTTGATCGCGTCGGCGGCGGCGGCGTCCTTGCGCGCCATCGCGGCGCCGATTTCCTTCGAGGCGGCGTTGCGGCGCTCCTGCGCCTTCTGCAATTCGGTGATCGCCGCGCGCCGGGAATCGTCGAGCGCAAGCAGTTCTTGCGCACGCGGGGATAGCCCGCGACGCGACAGCGCTTTGTCAAAAGCTTCCGGATCGTCCCGTATCATCTTGATGTCGTGCATGACTACCCGTTTCGAACGCGCGCGACGGCGAGCGGCCGACCGCCCAGGACGTTGAAGCTCAGGCCCGCCATTACCAGAATCGCGCCCGCGAACTCAATCGGGCTCAGGGTCTCGCCGAAAATCAATCTCGCCGCGACCATTCCGACGACCGGCGTCAACAGCGCGAATGGCGCGACGACGGCCGCGGGGTAATGCATCAGCAAGCGGCTCCAGAGGCCGAAACCGAGCAGCGTGCCGCCGTAAGAGATGACGATGACGCAGATGATCAGCGTCGCTGTCGGATGCAACAGCGCGGGCAAGGTACGCCCGTGTTCGAAAATCAGCGACAACGCGAACATCGGCGCCGGAGCGACGAGGCTCGACCAGACCATGAAGGCGAGCGGGTCGACGCGCCCGGCCAGCTTACCGACCAGATTGCCGGCTCCCCAGCAGAAGGCCGCGGCGAGCGTCATCGCGAAGGGCCAGAAGCTCACGCCGCCGAGCCGCGCCGCTCCGATCACGCCAACTCCGGCGAAAGTGATGATCGTAGCTATGGTTTGCCTGCGCGTCGGCCGCTCGCCCATGAACGCCCAGGCCAAGAGGATGGTGAAGAACGCTTGCAATTGCATCACGACCGAGGCGAGCCCGACCGACATCCCGAGGCCGAACGCGACGAACAGCAGCCCGAACTGCCCGACGCCGATCAAGAGGCCGTAGAGAACGACGAGAGCGGGCCTCGCCGCCGGCGGTTTGATGAAGAACACGGCGGGGAAAGCCGCGAAGGCGAACCGCAGCGCAGTCAGCAGGAACGGCGGCGCTTCGCCGACGCCGAATTTTATCGCTACGAAGGTCAGGCCCCAGACCGTCGCCGTCAGCAGCGCGCTAAGGGTATCGCGCGGGCTCATGACGCCTTCGGAGCCGAAGTTCTCAGGTGGACTTGCCCCCTGCCGCCGCCGCGGCCGCGGCCGCCGCAGCGCGGCGTTTCTCCATCATTTTCACGGCTATGACCGCGCCCTCGTAGAGCGCCAGCATCGGCAGAGCGAGCGAAGTCATGCTGATCAGATCGGGCGGCGTCAGAATCGCGGCGATGCCGACGACCGCGACAATCGCGTAGCGACGCATCTTGGAGAGGTATTGGGAATCGACGATGCCGACGTGGGCCAGCAGCGTCAGGATCACCGGCAACTGGAACGCGATGCCGAAGGCGAAAATCAGAGTCATGATCAGCGATAGATATTCGCTGACCTTGGGCAGCAATTCGATTGTCGCCTCGCCGGGCGAGTTGACCTGCTGCAACGACACGGAAAAGCGGATCAGGAGCGGCATCACGACAAAATAGACCAGCATCGCGCCGCCCAGGAAGAAGATCGGCGTCGCGATCAGATAGGGCAGGAATGCCTTCCGCTCATTGCGGTAGAGCCCGGGCGCGACGAAGCGATAAATCTGCGTGGCGATGATCGGAAACGCGATGACCGCGGCGCCGAACATGCTGAGGCGGACATTGGTGTAGAATTGTTCGAGGAAGTGGGTCGCGATCAGCGTCGCCTTGTCCGCCCCCACGACCCGCACATAGGGCCAGGTCAGCACGTTGTAGATATGGCGGGAGAAGTAGAAGCAGACGATGAACGCCGCGAAAAACGCGTAGAGCGACCTGATCAGCCGCTGCCGCAGCTCGATCAGATGGTCCATCAGCGGCGCCTTGGTGGCGTCGATGTCCGCATCCGTCATGGGGCGCTCGGCGCGTGCGATTCGGCGCTCGGCGTGACTTCCGGAATCTGCGGAGCCTTGACGACGACGTCCGTGGAGAACGGCTCGCCAGGCGGAGCGATCGCTTCAGCCTTGGCCGCGACCTCCGGGCCCGCAATGGACTCGGGGGAGTCGATAGACTTGGCGGGGTCGATAGACTTGGCGGGGTCGACCGGCTCGGGCTTGCTCGGTTCGCGGTTCAGGGCGGCGTTCACGTCAAACGAAGTATCGAACTTGGCCGACTCGTCGAGCGAAGCGAACTCCTTCTTGACGCTTTCCAGGTCCGCGGCCTTCTCGGCTTCCTTCATCGCGTCCATGAACTGGCCCTGGAACTCGGAGGCCATGCGTCGCATCTTCCCGACATATTGGCCGACAGTGCGCAGCACGCGCGGCAAATCCTTCGGTGGAATCACCGCGAGGGCGACGATTCCGACTACGATGAGTTTGCTGGCGTCGAGATCGAACATTTAACGGGCGGGCCAAACGAAAGCCGGGGACCGCGCGGGCGGGCCCTCGGTAAGGCGTTTCCAACGAAAATTCGCTCGTGCGTCAGCCGACTTTTTGCTTGTCGTTGACGTCGACCGGGCTCGCGGCGCGATTTTCGAGGCTGCGCGCCGGGGCGTCCGCCTTCGCGTCGGTCGCCTCGTCGTCGCTCATCCCCTTCTTGAAGGATCTCATCCCCTTCGCGACATCTCCCATGATGTCGGAAATCTTGCCCTTGCCGCCGAACAGCAGCAGCGCCACCGCAAGAAACAACATCCAATGCCAAATGCTGAAGCTACCCATGGCTTTAACCTCTATTTAACGCGAACGGCGCCGAAGGGAGGCCGGCGCGAGACGATCGTCTTTTCAAGTTAGGCGCGAAAGGCGATAAAAACAAGAAGATTGGCTCGGCAAATGGATCGGCGTGGTCAACCCGGGGCCGAATCGACGGC
>JBAQGU010001061.1:0-3758 GCA_049287975.1 Roseiarcus sp. | reverse complement strand
CCACAGAAATAGTCGAGCGCGCGAGCCCCGTCGCGCGAACGACCTCGGCCGCCGAAGTCGCGCCCCGCTCGCTCAAGATACGGACTATGCGCCCCTCAGGCGTCGCGGCGTCGCCGTCGCTGAGCAGACTCTTCAATTCATTGTTGGACAGGATCGTGATCGGCGTTGTCCCAGATCGGCTCCAGATCGGCTTCGGCCCATTGACACCCTATTTCGTGCGAAATAGAAATAATAGTGTCTCGAAGGGGCGCGACGACCGGGAAAGCGGACTTCAAAGCCGCGCGGCGCAACCACGGAGGAAGCGATGCTGAAGAGGAAAGCGGCCCTGGTCGGAATTTTTGCCTGCGCGCTCGCAGGAGCGGCGTATGCCGAGCCCAAGACCAACATGCTGCATCAATGGTCGGAAGGATCCGACGCGGCGGCGATCGCCAAGCTCGGCGAGATGTTCACCGCGGCCGGCGGCAAGTGGGAACAGACCTCGATCGCCGGACACACCGCCAACACGCTGGCAAAGTTGCGCGCGGACGTGGTCGCGGGCAACGCGCCGCCCGCGGTGCAGTTGAAGGGGCCGGAAATCGCGGAATGGAACGCGACGGGCAAGACCGCCAATCTCGACGACCTCGCCAACAAGGAAGGCTGGGACAAGGTCGTCGCCCCCGAATTGCTGCCCGTCATGAAGCCGACGGGACATTGGGTCGCGGCGCCGATGAACATCCATCGCATCAACTGGCTCTGGGCTTCGACCAAGGCGATGGCTGAGGCGGGCATCACCTCGATGCCGAAGAACTGGGCCGAGTTCAACGCCGACTGCGACAAGGCGGTCGCCGCCAAGCTGATCTGTCTGGCGCATTTCAGTCAGGACTGGACCGACGCGACGACATTCGAAAACGTCGTCTACGGCCAGAACATCGATCTCTTCCGCAAGGCCTTCGTCCAGGGCGACACCGACGCGATGCGATCGCCCGAAATGATCAAGGCGTTCGAACAGATGCGGCTGATGGTGTCCAAATACATGGACCCGGCCATCGCCGGCCGCGACTATGACACCGTCACCGGCATGATCGCCAAGGGTAAGGCCGTCTTCATGATCATGGGCGACTGGCAGATCGGCATCTTCACCGCCGCGGGCCTGAAGGAGGGCTCGGACTACCAGTGCGCGCAGGCGCCGACGGATTGGGGCAAGCCGGGCTTCATCCTCAACTCGGATTCGGTTGTTTTCTTCAAGCAGAGCGATCCCGATTATGTCGCGGGGCAAACGCTGCTCGCGCATCTCATCATGACGCCCAAGTTCCAGACCGTCTTCAATCAGGCCAAGGGCTCGATTCCGGCGCGGATGGACGTCGATTTGTCGACGGGGTTCAACCCCTGCCAGCAACTCTCACAGAAGGCTCTGCAGGCGTCGATCGCCGACGGGACGCTGGTGCGCTCGATGGCGCACAACATGACGGTGCTGCAGAAGTATCGCGGCGCGATTATGGACACCATTACCTCGTTCGTGAACAACCCGAAGATGACGCCGAAGGAAGCCGCAGACGCGATGGCCGACGCGGTCGAAGCGCAGAAATAGCCGCGCGACGGATTCCCCTCCCCGCGATTGCGGGGAGGGGTTAGGGGTGGGCGGCGGCGAACGCCACCGGCAGGCAGGTGGACGACGGGCCCCACCCCCGACCCGTGAGAAGAGGGAGGGGAGATCCGCGCAGCCGCCTGCAAGGGGAGGAACCGAGAATGTCGATCGCCGCCCTGCGCGCCGGCGCCGCGCTCCCGAAACCCTCGGGATGGCGCGAGCGCCTCAACGAGTGGACGCCGCGGCTCGTGCTCGCGCCTTCGCTGTTCGCGAGCTTCGTGTATGTCTTCGTCTTCACGATTTGGACATTCTACATCTCGCTGTCCAACAGCACGCTGCTGCCCACTTATGAATTCGTGGGCTTCAAGCACTATTCCGAGCTTTGGGCCAACCACCGCTGGGCGATCGCCTACGGCAACCTGTTTTTCTTCAGCGGCATCTATGTCGTTCTTTCGCTCCTCGTCGGCCTCGCGCTCGCCATTGCGATCGACCAACGCGTTCGCGGCGAGTCTTTTTGGCGAACGATCTTTCTCTATCCGCTCGCGGTCTCTTTCGCGGTGACCGGCACGGTCTGGAGCTGGATCTACAGCCCCAACGCCGGCATAGAGTTTCTCGTTCGATCGTTCGGCTGGACGGATTTCACGTTCCGACTGACGACAGGCCGCGACACCGCGATCTATGCGATCATCCTCACTGGCGTCTGGCAATCCTCCGGCTTCGCGATGGCGTTGTTTCTGGCGGGATTGCGGTCGGTCGATCCCGACATTGTCAAGGCCGCGCAAATCGACGGCGCGAGCCGCTTTCGCATCTATCGCAAGGTGATCCTGCCCTCGATCGCGCCGATCTTCATCGCGGTCGCGGTCGTGCTGCTGCAATTCGCGATCAAGACCTTCGACCTCGTCGTCGCGCTGACCGGCGGCGGGCCCGGCATCGCGACGACCTTTCCCGCCAACTATGTCTACGACCTGATGTTCCAGCGCGGTGAGATCGCCGTGGGCGCGGCGGCCGCGATCATGATGCTGGCGGCCCTGGCCGTGGTGCTGGTTCCCTACGCGCTGTGGACGGTCTGGCGAAACCGGCGCGAGGCGGCGGCCCATGGCTGACGCCACCTACGACGCGGCTTTCGCCGCGCAAGCGAGCGCCGCCAACCGCCGCTTCGTCGCCGGCCGGATCGGCGTCTACGTTTTCTTGGTTTTTTTCGCGCTGATCTATCTGCTGCCTTTGTTCGTCATCGTCGCCAACTCGTTCCGAGAATTGCCGGAAATCGCGCAGAACGGCTTGATCGCGCTGCCGCGCAGCTTCTCCTTGAAGGCATGGCCGCAGGCTTGGGCGCATTACTGCGTCGCCGGCACCTGCGAGGGCATCAAGCGCAACTTCTACAATTCGCTGATCATGACGATCCCGGCGACGATCGTCTCGACGCTGCTGGGAGCGATCAACGGCTACGTGCTCTCCAAATGGCGCTTCCGCGGCTCCGAGATATTGTTCACCTGCATGATGCTCGGCGTCTTCATGCCCGGCCAGATCGCGCTGCTGCCCTGGGCCTATATATTGGGCTCACTGCATCTTTCGAATTCCGTCTACGGCCTGATCCTCGTGCATTGCGTGCAGGGCCTGTCGTTCACGACGCTGTTCTGCCGCAACTATTACGTCAACATCCCCGACGACCTGATCAAGGCGGCGAGGATCGATGGCGCGGGATTCTGGCGCATCTTCTTCAAGATCATCGTGCCGATTTCGCCGCCGATCCTCATCGTCACCGTGATCTGGCAATTCACCGGCATCTGGAACGAATACCTGTTCGGCGTCGTCTTCACCGGCGGTCGCCAGCAGCCGATCACCTCCGCGTTGGTCGCGCTGGCGACCGCCCAGATGAACGCGCATCCCTACGACGTCTCGAGCGCATCTGTCATGATCGGCGCCATCCCGCCACTGCTCATCTATTTCCTCGGCGGCAAATATTTTGTGCGCGGGCTCACCCAAGGAGCCATCAAATGACGGGCCCGCAATGGCGACGCTGACGATAAGCCGGCTGCGCAAGCGCTTCGGAGCGGTCGAGGTTCTCAAGGGCATCGATCTCGAGGCCAAGACCGGCGAATTCATCGCGCTCGTCGGCCCTTCCGGTTGCGGCAAGTCGACGCTGCTGGCGATGGTCGCGGGCCTCGAGAGCGTCAGCGAGGGCGAGATCCGGATC
>JBAQGU010001060.1:0-4568 GCA_049287975.1 Roseiarcus sp. | reverse complement strand
CCACAGACCTAGCGGCCAACATCTCGATGTTGGCCGTCGAGCGTCTTCCGAGCTCGCAGGTCAGTTGCCTGCGGGCGCGGGTTTGAGTAGACGCGGGGCGCGTCCATCGCCGCGTGAGCGTGCCCCGGCGCTAGAGCACCTCTTACGCTGCTAAAACCGCTGCGAACAGCAAACGGAACAGTTAAACGGCGCGTCGTGGTCGGCGCTCCCCCTGCCGCGCATCGCGATGGTCGCGCGCCGGTTTCGAGCCGTTGCGAAAACTACTCGGATCCCCGGATCCTGCGAAATTACATAGACCCGCTGAGATTACGGGGCGTGACCAAGCGTGCCGCCTCGTGATATTCCGGGCTCGCTGTCGCGCGCGGTCCGCCGACGCCGAGCCAGTGAGGGAAAGCCGATGTCGCTTCAGCAGAAGGTGGCGATCGTAACCGGCGGTAACAGCGGGATCGGCAAGGCGGTCGCGCTGGGGCTCGCCAGAGCCGGCGTCCGCATCGTCATCGACTACATCGCCCACCCCGAGGCGACCGACGAGCTGGAGAAGGAGATTTCGGCGCTCCGCGATCAGGCGATCGGCGTCGATGCGGACGCCAGCCGCCCCGACGACCTGCAGCGGCTCGTCGACGCCGCCGTGGCGAAGTTCGGCCGTCTCGACGTCATGGTGAACAACGCCGGGGTCGAAACGCGCACCTCGGTTCTCGACACCACGGAGGCGCAATACGACCGGGTGCTCTCGATCAATCTCAAGAGCGCCTTCTTCGGCGTCCAGATCGCGGCCAAGCAGATGATCAAGCAGGGCGGGGGCGGACGCATCATCAACATCACTTCCGTGCACGAGGATTGGCCGATGCCGGGCAATACGGCTTACTGCCTGTCGAAGGGCGGTATGCGGATGCTGACGCGCACCGCGGGTGTCGAACTGGCGCCGCACGGGATCAATGTTGTCGGCGTCGGTCCTGGCGCGGTCGCGACGCCGATCAACCTCTCGACCATGAACGATCCCGCGCTGATGGCGAAGCTGAACGCCGCGATCCCACTTGGACGGATGGCGAGGCCCGAGGAGATCGCGAATGTCGTGGTGTTCCTCGCCGGCGAAGGCGGGAGCTATGTGAATGCGACGACGATTTTCGCGGACGGTGGAATGATGCAGAGCAGCGTGGGGCTGTAGCGCGGCGATGTCCGAGCAATATTACGTCATCATCATCGGCAGCGGCGCGGGCGGCGGGACGCTCGCGCACCGGCTGGCGCCTTCGGGCAAGAGGATACTGATTCTGGAGCGCGGCGACTGGCTGCCGCGCGAGGCGCTCAACTGGAACGTCGATGCCGTCTTCGCCGACAACCGCTATGTCTCCCCGGACACGTGGATGCTGCCGGACGGCAAGTCATTCCAGCCACAGGTTCACTACTTCGTCGGGGGCGCCACCAAGGTGTTCGGCGCGGCGCTCTATCGGCTGCGCAAGGAGGACTTCGGCGAGTTGAAGCATTACGATGGCATTTCGCCTGGCCGCTCGGTTACGACGAATTCGAGCCCTATTACACCGAGGCAGAGCGTCTCTATCAGGTGCACGGCAAACATGGCAGCGATCCAACAGAGCCGCCGGCCAGCAAGCCCTATCCGGCACCGCGGGTCTCGCACGAACGGCTTATCCAGAAACTGTCCGACGACCTGACCGCCGCCGGCTACCACCCGTTTCCCGCGCCGGCAGCCGTGATGCTGAACGAGGAGGACACGGCCTACAGCCGTTGCATCCGCTGCCAGACCTGCGATGGCTTCCCGTGCCTCGTGCATGCGAAATCCGACGCCGAGGTCATTTCCGTGCACCCGGCGCTGGAGCGGCCCAACGTCACGTTGCTGCGCAATGCGCGGGCGCTGAGGCCGGAGACGAACGCCGCTGGGATGGCGGTGACGGGCGTGTTGGCCGAGGTGAACGGCGCGCCCGAGCGGTTCGAGGCCGACATCGTCGTCGTCGCCTGCGGGGCCGCCAATTCCGCCGCGCTGCTGTTGCGCTCAGCCAGCAACAAGCATCCCGCGGGCCTCGCCAACGGTTCGGGCCAGGTCGGGCAGGACTATATGTTTCACAACAGTCAAGCGGTCCTGGCGCTTTCGCTGACGTCGAACGACACGATGTTCCAAAAAACGCTGGCGGTGAACGATTTCTATTTCTGGATGGAGGGCTACCCATATCCAATGGGCAACATCCAGATGATCGGAAAGACGCTTCCCGGCATGTATCGCGCGGAGGAGCCGATTTTGACCGCGCTGGCGCTCGACCGCGCGTTGGAGTGGATCTCGCGCCACGCCGTCGATTTCTGGCTGACGACGGAAAACCTGCCCGATCCGGACAATCGCGTGACGGTCGACACAGAGGGACGGATCACCCTCGCCTACAGGCCGAACAACCAGGTTCCGATGCAGAAGCTCTATGAGAAGCTGCGCTCGATGCTCAGCGATATCGGATTGCAACCGCAGCATCTGGTCGCTCGAAATCTCTACATGCACAACGAAATTCCCTTGGCCGGCTGCTCGCACCAAGCGAGAACCTGCCGGTTCGGCGACGACCCCGCGACCTCAGTGCTGGACCGTAACTGCAAGGCGCACGAACTCGACAACCTCTATGTCGTCGATACAAGTTTCTTTGTCAGCATTGGCACGGCGAATCCCTCGCTCACCGCCATCGCCAACGCGCTACGCGTGGGTGACCACTTGTGCCAGCGGCTCCGCTGAGCGGATGCGGGCCGCGCCGCAGGTCGCCGGCAAGTTCACGATTCTCCTGATCTACCTCTGCGGCGTCGTGCAGGGCTTGGCGCTGGTCACGTTTCCAGCGGTCAGCGCGACTTTCGTGAGCCCGACCGGCTTCCATCTTTCCGCCGCCGGATATGGCGCCATGTTCATCCCCCAAGTCGCTATGGCGATCCTCGCCTCCTCCTTGGGGCCGTGGCTCGCGCGCCGGTTCGGATTGCGAGGAGCGTTGTTGCTGGGCTGGGCGGCGACCTCGTTTCGATGGCGCTGCTCTCGGCGAGCCCGCTGCTGATCGGTTCGGGCGCCGCATATGTTTTGCTGTGCGTCTCCACCGGCGCGCTCGGCCTCGGCTTTGGCGCGACAGTGATGGCGTTGAACGCCTCGGTCGAGGGCTTGTCGCCCGGCCGCGAGGACGGCGCGGTGTTGACCTTGAAAGCGCTGCTGCGACTCGGCACCGCGCTGGCGCCGCTGCTGGTGGCGCTGTTCACCGCCCTCGGCGCCTGGTGGGCGCTGCCCCTGTCGATGGCGATTCTCGCGACGCTGCTGATCTTCGCGGTTGCCGCGTTGCGTGCGCCCCTGGGCGAAGCGCAGGGACCCGCTCGCGCGCAAGCTGCGCTTCCCAGGCGGTTTTGGCTATATGTTGCGGCGGCGCTGCTCTATGGCCTCGTTGAAACGCTCTGCGGCAATTGGGCGACCGTGTACCTGACCGCGGAGCGTCAGTTGGTTCCCCGCGACGCTTCTTTCGCGCTGACTGCTTTCTGGCTGATGGTCACTCTGGGCCGGGTGATCTTCGCGCTGCTCGAAGGCTCGCTACGAAGGCGGTCTACGTCGCGTTGCCGGTCGTTCTTGCCGTCGTCGTCCAGATCGTCGGGCGTGTCGACGGCGCTGTATCCGGGATCGCCGCCTTTGCGGCGGCCGGTCTCGCCTGTTCCGCCTTGTTGCCGCTCAGCATCAGCCTTGGTGGCGAAGAGTCTCCGAGCCGGGCGGCAATGTCCGGAGAGTTGATCGCTTTCTATCAGGTAGGCTGGCGTAGCGGCATTCGGAGTCGGCCCGATGCACGAGTTCGCCGGCTTCGACTATTCCACGGCTTACTCGCTCGGCGGGGTCGTCGCGCTGGCGCTCGCGGTCGTCGCTTGGCGGATCGTGAGCCATCCCGCCCCTTCCGCTGCGAGCAACGCAAGCGCGAGGCCCGGCGGACGTCGAGATACGCGCTAGAATCATACTTTCGAGGCGATTGCGATGACTACGAACCCACCCGTGAGCCCCTCTCCGAGCGGCGCTGCGCCGCCCGCGCTGTTCTCGCACCCGACCTGGGCTTCCGCGCGAAAGGACATGGTGGGGACCCAGCCTGGGTTCGTCGAGGCTGTGGTTCACCGTCGCCGACGGGGCGAGGTGAGCCGAGAAGTGCTCGATAGCGGCGCAAAGCGCCAAGCCTTGTAGCGTCGTGGGTATTCTGGTTGCTCGCGTTCGCGAGCATGCCCCATGTTTGTAAAGCACACCCGTGTTCGGCTGTCGGCTCCCAGCCGGCTTACCGCGGGTTGATTCAATTGTTGAGCGGTGTACCGCTCAGAGCACGGCCGCCGCTGAGAGCTCTATTCTCCGAGCATCCGCCGAGCGGAACCACGCACTCGTCGACCGCGTCCACAGGCGCGCCCGGAACGAGCTCGCCGTTCCGCGTCGACGGCCGCGGTTCCTGTTCCCTGGGAAACAGCGCCGCGCACGAGCCGGCATTAGTTTCCTGAGCATCGGTCATGAGATCGACAACCAAACGTCAACCCAACTTAGAGAGATGAACATGAACGCCTTCAAGCAAACCCTCGTTGCGATCGCC
>JBAQGU010001059.1:0-4139 GCA_049287975.1 Roseiarcus sp. | reverse complement strand
ATCCAGGTCAAAGATTGAGACAGCCGCGAGATCGCGACGTTCAGAATCGGACCGGCACTGCTCTATGGCGATTACCGCCAGCCGCACCCGCCATCAGCGTTCATCGATGCGGTCGAAGACGGCGATGTCGACGTGGCGGTTATTTGGGGCCCGATGGCCGGTTACTTCGCCGCACAGGCCTCCAAACCGTTGACGATCGAGCCGGTCCCGCCCCGGCGCGACGCCTCGGGATTGCCAATGGCGTTCGATATTTCGATGGGGGTTCGTCGTGGCGACAATGCGCTGCTGCAGCGCCTCGATGATTCCCTCGAAAGAAACCGCGCCGCCATCTCGGCGATTCTGACCGAGTATCACGTGCCGGTTCTGCCGGAGGTCTTTGCAACACACTGAAAAAACTAGTAATTAGTCTGACCACACTGCAAGAAAGGGTTTGTCATGAGCAAAAATCGTGGCGTCGTCTACACAAAGCCGGGAGAAGTCCAAGTCCAGGACATCGCCGACCCCAAGTTCGAAGATCCGCGAGGTCGCAAGATCCACCATGGCGTGATCCTGAAGGTCGTTTCGACCAATATCTGCGGATCCGATCAGCACATGGTGCGCGGCCGCACAACCGCACCGGCAGGCATGGTGCTCGGGCACGAGATCACGGGCGAGGTGATAGAGAAGGGTTCGGATGTCGAGATGATCGCGTTGGGCGATCTGGTCTCGGTGCCGTTCAACGTCGCCTGTGGGCGATGCCGCTGCTGCCGGGAGACGAATACCGGCGTGTGTGAGACGGTCAATCCCGGCCGCGCCGGCGGCGCCTATGGTTATGTTGACATGGGCGGCTGGATCGGCGGCCAAGCCCGCTACGTCATGGTCCCCTATGCCGATTTCAACCTGCTCAAGTTCCCGGACAAGAACCAGGCCCTATCCAAAATCATGGACCTGACGATGCTGACGGACATTTTGCCGACCGGCTTCCATGGCGCCTTGACTGCTGGCGTCAAGCCGGGGTCGACGGTCTACGTCGCCGGCGCAGGTCCCGTAGGCCTCGCGGCGGCCGCCTCCGCCCAGCTCCTGGGCGCGGCTGTGATCATGATCGGCGACATGAACGAGGCGCGGCTAGGCCACGCGCGAAGCGTCGGCTTCGTCCCGATAGATCTCACCAAACATGATCGCCTCGGCGAGCAGATAGCCGCGGTCGTCGGCGAACCGACGGTAGATTCGGTCATCGATGCCGTCGGCTTCGAAGCCAAGGGCCATGGAGGCGCCGATCAGCCCGCCATCGTGCTGAACCAGGCGATGGAGATCATCCGGCCTGCTGGCGCCATCGGCATACCGGGATTGTATGTCACCGAAGATCCCGGCGCGCACGACAAGGCCGCCAAAACCGGCAACCTCAGTCTTCGCCTGGGCCTTGGCTGGTCCAAGTCGAACTCCCTCCACACCGGCCAGACGCCCGTCTTGCGCTACAATCGCGCGCTCATGATGGCGCTGCTCAACGACCGCCTGCCGATCGCCAAGATCGTCAACGCCAAAGCCATCAGCCTCGAGGAGGCCCCGAAGGGCTACGCCGAATTCGACAAGGGTGTCGCCGCCAAATTCGTGCTCGACCCGCACGGCCTGTTGCCGAAGGCGGCCTGACTGTCCTCGATCAGGGGTTCGACCAATGCAACCAGCCCAAAGGATCATTGAAGTGGTGGTCGAGGGAAGGCGGAGAAAATGTCGCCTGAGGGGCGCCGCAATTGTCGCCCTGCTGCTACTTGGACCCGGTACCGCCGCCCTGGCCGCCGATCCCGCCGCAGGTCAGAAGATTTTCCAGACGCAGTGCGGCATCTGCCACGCCGTGGAGGCGGGTCGAAACGGTATCGGCCCGACGCTGTTCGGCGTGGTCGGCCGTCGATCCGGCAGCGTTGCAGGGTTCAACTACACCGCGGACCATAAGAAGCTAGACGTCACCTGGGACGCCGCCGCCCTCGACAAATACCTCGCCAATCCTCGCGCCATGGTGCCGGACACGTCGATGATCTACACCGGCCTGAAGGACAATGCCGAGCGCGCCGACCTGGTCGCGTATCTCGCAACGCTGCACTGAGCGGTGGCAGTGGCGGCACAATAGGAGGGTGAGCAAAGGGTCGGTAAACCGCCCGATACGTGGACCGTGATCGAACGACCCGCCTGTTCAAAGGCGCATCTGATGGGGAAAATTAAAATCGAACGAGCGCACGTCGCGAAAATCGCGTCGTTTGTCGAGCAGCACGATCGCGACGAGAATCAGGATGAGGACAAGCCAGAGGGAGCCGGACCGCGGTTGCGGAATCGGCCCGTTCGGGCCGGGCGCGTCGGCCTGGAGGCGATAGAAATTCGCCGATGTGTTGCCCGTGCACGACCAGATGAGGGCGATGATCCAGCCGATCAGCGTCCAACCCAGGAAAAGGTTGAGGAGGAAGATCGCGAGGGCGGACAGATGCCCGCGGATCAGCGCGACGACCGTTGGCAGGAAATAGAGCAGAACGGCAACGATCAGCATTGCATTTCACCCGGCGCGCGTCGCCCCCCGATCGGCTCGCGAGCCGCGACACGCAGGCGGCATCGAACAGGCTGACGCGCCGGCCGTCAAGCCAATCCTAGATCCCGCAACTCCCGCGCGCGCCCCGCAATCCCACATCTACGTCTTCAACTGCCGGATTTTTTCCCGATATCGGAAGCTCGTACATCGCTCCGCCAGCCACGCGATCGGCGATGATTTCGACGTCATCCCACAGGGCGAGCAACCTCTGCATTTGCTTTGTCACCTTCGACCTGCTCAATGCGGGAGCGAAGAAGAAGCCGATCAGCCGCGAGTTTCGGAAGGCCGCCTGTTCCGACTTGCGCCTGGCGATCTTGGCATCCCCGGAGACGACCACCCAACGTCCCTCGGCAGACAGCGCGGAAATCCAATCCGCGTCCTCGACCTTCGGCCCGAATTTGTCTCTTATGTGGGCCACCTCATGTTCTCCCGCAAACAGTGCATTCAGGGCCCTCGCCAAAGCAGGCGATAGATTCTCGTCGAATATGACCCTCACGCGGCCATCAGTGATTGCTCGAAGCCGACCGCGTCGTTGACGACTGATACGGGAACCTCGAACAGCCTCGCCGCGCGCTTGGTAGACCCCTCGGCCTCCGCGGCGCGCGCCAGCGCCGAAGTCGGCGCGCCGAAGCCGGCCGCGAGCGGCTTGCCGAAGGATCGCGCGGGATCGATGACGATCGAGGGCTTTCCGCCGTAGGGTCGCCAGCGGACGACCCGCCCCTCCTCGATGTCGAGGTCCTTGAAGGTCCGCTCGACGACTTGCTTGAAGACGAGTTGGTTTGTCTTGAAATCGATCACAGCCGACCCATCCTCGGCGGAGCCGGCAGGCAGCGCCTCGCGCAGGCTTTCGAGAAAAATACTCCTGCCATCGGTACGAAATCGATGCGTCGAGAATGGCCGCTCTTCGCCGACGATAGCTCGCGCATTTTCGAGGCAACGGCGAATCACGTTCAACGGCACATTCTGCCGGAGGAAAGCCAGGACAAATCGCAACTCGATCAGATCGCGAAATCCGATGTCCAGCGCGTCGCCGAGGCGCGGCAATTGCGCTCGCCACAAGGGCGAGGACTTCACCATGTTCCCGTCGGCGCCTCGATAGGAATAGCTGTCGAGCCAGCGCGAGATATTCCTCGGCGCGGTCCTGAGGAGCCGAGCGGCCTCCGGGACCGTGTAATAGCCGATCCCGAGCGGAACGACGTGGGTTTCATGGATAGTTTCGAGCATGTCCGAAAATACATCTTTTGAGGCCGCCGTCAAAAATGGCGATTATGGTGACGGTGCATTCAATCGGCATGCGCGATGCCTCAGCGTCGTCGTTGCGTGGCCCGTTTTGCTCGCGTCGTCATTCTCGGGCTGCCACACGACTCGACCGAGCGCCGCAACGGCCGTGCGCGTATTCTTCGGGTGTCGTGATCGCGCCCCAAGGAGTTGCGGCCTTCGAGACCCAAAATAGAATGCAGCGTCACCGTAATCGAATGAACGAGTTGCAGAACGCGTCAGGTGCTACTATGCAGTTGAATGAAAGCGATGCGCCGACGCCGTTGCGGTGGGAGTCACCATGAGCGAACACGCTTTAGGCAAGGCGGCC
>JBAQGU010001058.1:0-2484 GCA_049287975.1 Roseiarcus sp. | reverse complement strand
GTTCAATTCCGTCTTTCTAGGAGACCCGGAATCTGTCCGCGACGAGCCGCCGAGGAGTCGGTGGTCGGGAACGGGGCATGCTCGAAAAGGCGCATATGGTCGCGGCCGCGACCGTCCAGGACACCGCGTCACTGCGGCTTCGTTCTGAATCCTCTGCGCAGGGACCCGAGTGTCGGATCGAGGCTTTGTTCCGCGCCGTCCCCTCAGGGGCGTCTGTTGTCGCCGACCGCCCGATCGACCCCTCCGAAGCATTTTGACGAGGGCGCAGAACGATTTGCATCCTTTGCGAACAATGCTACGTTCGATTTCGAAAGTTCGCTCTGAGCGCGGTCCCCGCGCCGGAGCGCTGGGAGTTTGAAATTGGCTCAATCGTCGTCGTTGAGCCCAGATGCCGCGCCGACGGCGAAATTCGCCTCCCCCTACAGGCCGCCGGGGGGCGGCGCGCCGCAGAGGCTCTACGCCGCGCTGGACCTGGGCACGAACAATTGCCGGCTGCTCGTCGCGCGGCCGACGGCGGAAGGCTTTCGCGTGGTCGATGCGTTTTCGCGCATCGTTCGCTTGGGCGAGGGACTGACGCAGACGGGTCGGCTGTCTGAAGCGGCGATAGCGCGCACGCTCGACGCGCTGCGGGTCTGCCGGGACAAGATGCGCGCGCGAGGGGTCACGCGCGCCCGCCTGATCGCGACCGAGGCGTGCCGATCCGCCGAGAACGGCCCGGAGTTTCTCGCCGAGGTTCGCGAGCGCTTGGGACTCCAGCTCGAGATAGTCGATCGGGAAACCGAGGCCTTTCTGGCTGCGGCCGGCTGCGGCGAGCTTGCGGACGAGGACGCCGAATCGACGGTCCTGTTCGACATCGGGGGCGGTTCGTCGGAAATCGTCTGGATGGCGCGCGTGGGCTCCGGCGCGCGACGCGTCGAAGCGTGGGAATCGATGCGTCTGGGGGTCGTCTCGCTCGCCGAGACCTACGGCGGCGAAGCGGTCACGCCGCAGATCTTCTCCGATATGATCCGACATGTCGACAAGGCGCTCGCTCCTTTCGTCGCCCGCGTCGCCGACCGCAAACGCTGCGACCGCTTCCACCTGCTCGGGACGTCGGGCACTGTGACCACGATCGCGGGCGTGCATCTCGATCTTGCCCGATATGACCGTCGCGCTATCGACGGACTGTGGATGACGAGCGGTGAAATGGACGCGGCCATCGGTCGGCTGCGCGCGATGAGCTACGCCGACCGCGTCGCCAACGGTTGCATCGGCGTCGAACGGGCCGATCTGGTCCTTGCGGGCTGCGCGATCCTGGAAGCGATCCGTGCCCGCTTTCCCTCCAAACGCGTTCGCATCGCCGATCGGGGCTTGCGCGAGGGCATTCTGGCGCAAATGATGCGCGCCGATCGCGTCGGCCCGCATCTACGGCCGAGGGGCGCTCCGCGGGGCGAGGGATGACCGGCGGCGGGTCGGGTCGAGAGGGCGGGCGGGCGCTCAAGACCCGCGTCAAGACCGCGCGCAAGCGCAGCCTCTCCTCGACACTGTGGCTGCAGCGCCAGCTCAACGACCCCTTTGTCGCCCAAGCGAAGCGCGAGGGTCATCGTTCGCGCGCAGCCTACAAGCTGCTCGAAATGAACGAAAAATACGAGCTCTTGAGACCCGGCGGGCGGATCGTCGATCTCGGCGCGGCGCCGGGCGGCTGGAGCCAGGTCGCGGCGCGCGAGGTCAAGTCCGCCGAAGGCAGGGGGCGTGTGATCGGCATCGATCTCATGGAGATCGATCCGATCGAGGGCGTCGAATTCAAGGTGATGAATTTTCACGATGCGGATGCGCCGGACCGCTTGCGCGAATGGCTCGGCGGCCCGGCGGACGGGGTCATGTCGGATATGGCGGCGAACGCGACCGGCCATCGCAAGACCGACCATCTGCGTATCGTCGGGCTGGCCGAGATCGCGGTCGACTTCGCGTGCAGCGTGCTCGCCCCCGGCGGCTTCTTCATCGCCAAAGTGTTGCAGGGCGGCTCGGAAAGCGACTTGCTCGCGCGGCTGAAGAAGGAGTTTTCGACGGTGCGTCACCTCAAGCCGAAGGCGAGCCGAGCCGAAAGCGCGGAGATGTATGTGTTGGCGACGGGGTTCCGAGGAGCGGCGGATTAGGCCGCCGGCGATGCCGTGGTCTCACTGCGCCGGCGCGATCGCCAGCTGGATCGCCGCGCTCACGACGTTGCTGATCTGCACGGTCGCCGGTCCCGCCGCGAGGGGGAAGCGAACGCTCTTGCGCACGCCGGGGCAATTTTTCTGCCCCGAGAAATCACTCGATTTGACGCTCGCGCCGTTTTGCACGACGTCGATCCAGGCTTCGTCCGACAGGGTGATCTCGTAGAGGCCGGCCTTTGGCAGGCCTGAGATTTTCAGCCCCCCGCCGAATGCGCCCGGCTTCGCCGTCCGATCCGGCGGCACCACGAAGCCGGCGGATTCATCGGGAACCAGCGCCACGGCGTAGCCC
>JBAQGU010001057.1:0-6764 GCA_049287975.1 Roseiarcus sp. | reverse complement strand
GAGCGTCGGGCTCGAACTCGCGGCGTTGCACGATCCCGAGAATTCGATCCCGTTCAGCGCCGCGGTCGGGCTATTGCAGGCGGCCGCGGTCCGGACGGGATGCGCGCATTTCGGCCTTCTGCTCGGGGAACGGAACGACACCAGGAGCCTCGGGCTCGTCGGCCGGTTGATGCGGAGCGCGCCGACTTGGGGCCGCGCGGCGCTGGACCTCGTCGACAACCAGCATCGCTATGTCCGCGGCGGCGCGCCGTATCTGTTGGCGCGCGACGGCGTCGCCTGGTTCGGCTACGCGATCCTCCAGCCGGGAATAGAGGGCGTCGACCAGTTCTGCGATGCGGTCGCAGCGGTCGGATTCAACATGATGCGGGAATTGTGCGGCGCCCTGCCCGACGAAGTGCTGTTGGCGCGCAAGCCTCCCGCCGATGCGCGACCCTATCGGCGCTTTTTTCGCGTGCCGGTCAGGTTCGATGCCGAGCAGTGGGCGCTCGTGTTTCCAGACAGCGAGCTCGAGCGTCCCGTGCCCGGCGCCGATTCCCGCGAGCGCGCGATCCTCGAGAAATCGGTCGCGGACTATTGGGCGCTCGCGCTGCCCAATGTCGCCGACCAGGTCGTTCGAACCCTGCGCCCCCGCGTCCTGTTCGGCGAAGTCACCCTGGCGGCGGCGGCGCGCCGGCTCGCGATGCATCCGCGCGCGCTCAATCGGCGCCTGCAAGCGGAGGGCACGACGTTTCGCAAATTGCTGAACGAGGTGCGCTTCGAGGTCGCCGTGCAATTGCTGCAAGGCACGCGCATCGGCGTCACCGAAATCGCCGCCGCTCTGAGCTATGCCGACGCGAGCGCGTTCACTCACGCCTTCCGCCGAATGGCGGGGACGTCGCCGGTCGAATGGCGCAGCGGATTGGCGTGACCCGCGCTGGGCCCGGGCGCAATCGGACCGGCAGCGCCCCGTCAACGTCATCGCGGCGCCTGCGGCCGCGGCGATGACGGCACGCTCACCGCGCTTCGCGAGCGATTGACCGCGCTAGGCTTTACCGTGCGGCCCACACTGCTCGATAGCGCCGACGAATTGATTGAACAGGTCGCTCCACTTCCGGTATCCGAGCATTTGCTCCTTCGCTACTCTCCCGACGACCGGCGGCTCACCACCAATCCGGCCAATCGAACGGTGGGCGCCATCCATTTGAATTTTCGCGCGAGGAGCAGGAGGAGGAGACGGGTCGTGGCCCTTTTGGACCTGGCGAAGGCGGCCGGCTCATGCGTCCTCGGTCGAGTCTGCGCCCTTCCCGCCGCTGGGATAGTGGAACGAGGCGTAGCGGATGACGAGGACCGCGAGCGCCAGGACGAACGTGCCGGCGGCGAGGATCAAGATCCCGAGATCGGGGACGGTCTCGTTCTGCACGACGACGATCATGTGCCGGGTCAGCGCAGTGATGGCGACGTAGATGAGAAACCGAACCGGCATATGATTGGTGCGGAAATAGATGCCGACCATCGAACCGATTTCGAGATAGATGAACAGCAGGAGCAGGTCCTCCAGCTTCGGGTCGCCCTTGGCGAGCATCGCGGCGAACGTGTGCACCGCCGCCCAGACCGTCGCGGCGCCGATCGCGAACAGGGCGACCAGGTGAAACCCTTCCGTGAGCAGATTGCCGATCGGATCGGCGGCGCTGCGTAACGTCCGCGCCGTTCTCGCGCCCGCGCCGTCGCTCATCCAATTCCCCCACAACCCCGCCGGCGCGAGCGCCGGGATGCCCTGACGATTCGGATACTCGCACGGATGAGCCCGCCCCGACAATCGCGCGGCGTCTTCCGGCACAGCAGTAGCCGCAGTCGAGGAGACGTCGGCCGTGTCGGCAGGGCGGGCCGGCGCCGGCCGGCAGCGTACGGCCGCGCCCCCGGCGTCTCCCGGCATTGTGCAGCCACCGCCGGGCATCGGCATCTCGCCCAGCGTCGACGTGGAGGGGCGACAGACGATCGCCGCCGCCGCGCCGGCGTCGAAGAGCAGCGCCAAGATGCCGAGAAAGTTGGCTCTCGCGTCACGGGATCTCTCGTCCCCCGGTCGCGCCGACGACACCCGCGACCTGGCTCAACGCTTGTCGTACTCGTCGTTGCGGCGCCACCAGGGGCCCGTTTCGTTGCGTCCCTTGGGGGCGCGGTCGAGCCACGGGTACATGCCCCAGATGCCGTCCAGTCCGCGCGCATAGGTGGAATAGGTATGGTAGACGACGCCGTCCTCGAGCGCGAACGCGCTCATGCCCGGCCTGTCACGCGAGTACGTGGCCGCGTCGGTTCCGCAAGTGGCCGCGAACTGGGCTACCGGCCGCGGGACGGGTTTCGCGTCCATCGCGTGGCCGCCGCGGTGGTAGTTGTAATCGACGACCCCCTCGCGCTGTTGCTCCTCGGTGAACGAGACGTTGAAGTCGAAGTTGAAGTCGCCGCCGAGCGAGGACGCCCAGGGAAACGTCCACCCCATCCGCCGCTTGTAAGCCTGCAGCTTCGCCAGCGGCGCCCGCGAGACTGCCGAAAGCGTGACGTCGTGGTTCGCAAGGTGCACGACGAAGCCGTCGAACCCGTCCGCGATCGCTGAGCAGGACGGACAGCCCGCCTTGTAGTCGGGCCCGAACATGAAGTGGTAGACCAGGAGTTGCGAGCGCCCTCTGAAGAGATCCGTCAGCGAGACGCTCCCCTCGTCGGTAACGAATCGATACGCCTTGTCGACGCGGACCCAGGGCAATTCCTGCCGCCGTTGCGCCAGCTCGTCGCTCCGCCGCGTGAACTCCTTCTCCGCCTCGAGCAGCTCGAGCCGCGCTGGGAGCCACTCTTCGCGTGTCCCAGTCATGTGCGTCGTCATCGCGATTCTCTCCTTTGGTTGTTCTTCGATACGATGGCCGGTTGTTGGTCGTGAGATAGATCAGCACCGGGCATCGAACGGTGGTTCGGCGAACGCGGGATCAGCACCGGTCGGCGCCACCTCGCCAGTTGGCGATCAACTTCAGCCAAGGCGCCAAATGGAAGGCGCCCATCAGCAAGTACATCGTGGCCATTCCGGTCAACGGCGATGCATTCCGCGCCGCGCACAGCATACCCTGCATGCCGTCACCTTGAATCACCGTGAGGAACGCCATGATTGCCAAGGTCGGCGCGGCCGCGAGGGACAGCAAACAGTCCGTGCTCGCTTTGGGCGATTCCGGGCGCTGACCGACTTCAGGGTGGACTGAATGCGTCGTGTTGGAGATCATTTCGCCGCGTGTCTCATTGTCCCGTAGCTCGCGGCGCGGCTTCAGCAATTCCTCGTGAGAGACGATCTGATACCACATAGTGGACCTCCTCGTTGACGTGGCCGCCAGGCCGAAGTCAGGGGCGGCCAGTCCCCAGGTCGTCCGAATACCCGGCCTTCACGCGAGACCACTGCGCGGTGGGACGTCCATCGATACGGCTGAATTGCTTGCCCTCGAGCCAGCCGGCCGGCGAGTCTTCCCACGTCTCCTGCCGCCCGTAGACGGTCAAGTCGAGCAACCGGTAGCTGTTGTCCATCGCCTCGACGCCGCGCCTCGTCGTCCAGTAAGTCTCGAAGACTTTGGATCCCTCTCGCAGATAGCAAACGATGTGCATCATGCCCACCCGGCGTCCAACCAGGAGGGTTTCGAGCGAGTCCTCCTGGGCCGAGTACCAGGGCATCTCCCAGCCCATGAAGTCGCGGTACCGGGCGCTCTCTTCGTACGGGCCTTGGCAAAACACGGCGTAGCTGACGTCGCGAGAATGAATGTAGGACAGCTCGCGAACCTGCGATGTCACCCAGGTGCACCCCTCGCACTGCTCCGGCGCAGGGCGGCCCTTGTGCCACATCAAGTAGTAGGCGATGAGCATCCGACGGCCCTCAAACGCGTCCAGCAGCGTCACCGCGCCACGTTCGCCAATGAGCGGTGTGGCGCCGTCGACCTCGACCATCGGAAGCCGTCGGCGGGCGGCCGCAATGGCGTCGCCTTCTCTTGTGTGAGCCTTCTCTCGAGCCCGCAATGCGTCCAACTCGACCTGGAAGGCGCCCCGATCGACCACCGGGGGTGCTCCAATTTCATCTCTCACAGTGTTTTTCACCGTCAACCTCCATTGGCCAGTGATCATCGGGGCGCCGCGGCGTTACTCGCTGCCGGTACGGCCGTGCCAGGGGTCCGGGCCCGGGTCGCGCCCGGCGGCAACTTCGGCAAGCCGGCCGAGGTAGTGAGCCCAGCCTTCTGCGTGACCGGCGCATTGCTCGGTGCTGGGCAGGCCGCTGTGGGTCAGACGCAGCAGCGTTCCGTCCGGCTGCTCGATGAGGTCGATTTCGACCAGGCTCGACCCCGGCGGCACGACCTCGCTCCCGTCCCAACCGAAGCTGTAGGCGAGGCGGTGCACCGGCACCACCTCGCGAAACGAGCCGCGGGCGAAGCGAGCGCCGGTGACATTGACGAGATAGAGTCCACCGGTCTGCGGCTCTATCTGAGCCTCCGTTCCCATCCAATTTAGAATCTTCTGTGGATCGGTCAGGAGGGCGAACACCACGGCGGAGGGTGCGGGGATGTGCGTCTCGCGGCGGACGACGAGGGCCTCTTGCATCGGTCTCTCCTATCGTTGCTATGGCCTGCTCCGCCTCAGACGGCGTCGCGTTTCCGAAAGGCGGCCTCTCCGGCGTCCGACACCTCGACCCACTTCGGGTCGGGCGAGGCTTCGGCGACATAGCTCTCGTGCCAGTTCCACCACTTGTAGGGTCGGCTCTGCGGGTAACCCTCCGGCGAGTCCTCCCACGCCTCCTGACGCCCGAGCGCCGTCATGTCGAGGTAGCTCCAGGTTGTGCCCATCGCCTCGTCGCCGCGGGTGTTGATGAAGTAGGTGCGGAAAACGCGCTCGCCGTCGCGGATGAACGCGTTGTGGCCGTGCCACTCATCCACCCCGAAGTCGGCGTCGAAGCTGTCGGTGATGGTGTACCAGGGAATTACCCAGCCCATTCGCGCTTTGAGGCGCGCGATGTCGGCCTGCGGCGCACGCGAGGCGTACACGAGGGTCGTGTCGCGCGCGTTCAAGTGCGCGAGGTGGCCGACCTGGTCGGCTCCGAGGGAACAGCCGATGCAGGCATGCTCCGGCCAGCCGTGCACGCCGGGCTCGAAGAACGCGCGGTAGACGATCAGCTGGCGGCGGCCCGCAAACAGGTCGAGCAGGCTCGCTTTGCCGCGCGGTCCGTCGAACGTATATGCCTTTTCCACGGCGAGCCACGGCATCCGTCGTCGCTCGGCGGCCAGCGCGTCACGGGCGCGGGTCAGGGCCTTCTCCTTGACGAGTAGCTGCTCCCGCGCAGCCTCCCACTCTCCCGGCGGCACAATCGGTGGCGTGTTCATGACGTGTTGTCTGCCTCCGTTCATGGTGTTCTCGTGGTCGGTCATCGTTGCCTCCTTCACTCGATGCTGCTTGTAAGAACGAGTAGCCTTCGTGATTCTTTCCGTTCTCGATACGACGTGCTGGTTGCTGGTCGCGAGGTAGATTAGCACCGGGGCGTCGAACGGTGGGAGTGACAAGTGTGGCGGGATTCAGATGGACTCGCTGATCACGGCCGCGGCCCGCGCGCTCGCTGCGGGGGATGCTCTCGGCGCCCTGAACCGGGTCGCGTTGCGTGACGACGCGCCCGCGCTCGCGCTTCGAGGCATCGCGATGGCGCAGCTCGGCGATCTCGTTCGAGCGAAGGCTCTCCTACGAAGTGCTGCGCGTGCCTTCGGCCCGAAAGAGGCGGTGGCCCGCGCGAGGTGCGTCGTCGCCGAGGCCGACATCGCAATCGTCTCGCGCGACTTGGGCTGGCCTGCGAAGGCGCTCGAGGCGGCGTGGGCGACGCTCGAAGAGCATGGCGACCGCGTAAACGCCGCGTATGCGCGGTACCTCGAGGTCCGGCGCCTCCTCCTGATCGGTCGCATCGACGAGGCCGAGCGTACGCTCGCCGAGCTCGACCCGACGCCCCTCCCTCCCGCGTTGAGTACCGCCCACGAGCTGGTGGTCGCGGGGATCGCGATTCGACGACTCCGCACGAAGGCGGCGCGCGCTGCGCTCGCTCGGGCCAAGTGCGCCGCGCACCACGCACGTATCCCTGCGCTGACGGCAGAGGTTGAAAGCGCATCCCTCGTCCTGAACACGCCGGCGGCGCGCCTGATTGCGAGTGGCGAGGAGCGACTTCTCCTGCTCGAAGAGGTCGAAGCGTTGCTGGCGTCGAAAGCGCTCGTGGTGGACGCGTGCCGTCATGTCGTGCGTGACGCACGCACGGTCGTTTCGCTCGCAAGACGTCCGGTGTTGTTCGCGCTCGCACGAGCGCTGGGCGAAGCGTGGCCCGGAGACGTGCCGAGGGACCTACTGCTAGCGCGGGCATTCGGAGCAAGGCGCGCCGATGAATCGCATCGCGCGCGGTTGCGAGTCGAAGTCGCACGGCTTCGCACGATGCTTCGGACGCTAGCCGGTGTGAGCGCGACGAAGCGAGGGTTTGCACTGGCGCCGCGCCGCGCACGCGAGGTCGTCGTGCTGGCGCGGCCCGTCGAAGACGAGCATGCGTCGGTGCTCGCCTTCCTCGCCGACGGTGAATCCTGGTCGAGCTCAGCCCTTGCGCTTGCGCTCGGAACGAGCCAGCGCACCGTGCAGCGGGCGCTCGACTCGCTTGCGGCAGCAGGCAAGGTGCAGTCGTATGGTCGCGGGCGAGCTCGTCGTTGGATGACGCCGCCCGTGCCGGGATTCACGACGACCTTGTTACTCCCCGC
>JBAQGU010001056.1:0-2730 GCA_049287975.1 Roseiarcus sp. | reverse complement strand
ACCTCGGCCGGATCGGCGTCGACGATCCAGCCCACAATGTCGCGCCGGTCGGCGGGGTTGACGATCGGCCTCGCGCCGGCGGGCGGATCGGCGGCCGCGCCCGCCACGAGCGCCTCGCCCAACTCGGCCAGTTGCGCTTCGTTGCTGAGATCGAGGCCCGCCGAATTCGCCCGCTCGCGTCCGAAGATATCGCGCGGCAAGGCGATGCGCGGGTGCGGCGCGCCGACCGGACTGAGCGCCCTCGTCGCCTCGACCGGGTCCTCGAGCAGCGCCTCGACAGGCACGTTGGGGTCGGCGATGCGATTGACGAAGGACGTGTTGGCGCCGTTCTCGAGCAAACGTCGCACGAGATAGGCGAGCAGCGTGTCCTGGGAGCCTACCGGCGCATAGATGCGGCAAGGCCGACGCCCGCGCTCGTTGTGGACGATCTGGTTGTAGAGCGGCTCGCCCATGCCGTGCAGGCACTGGAACTCGTATTGCCCGGCGTAGAAATTGCCGCCCGCCATCGCGTGAATCGTCGCGACCGTCAGCGCGTTGTGGGTGGCGAATTGCGGATAGACCGCGTCCGGGGCGGCCAGCAACAATTTGGCGCAGGCGATATAGGAGACATCAGTGTGGACCTTGCGGGTGAAGACGGAGAAGCCCTCCAGCCCCTCGACTTGCGCGCGCTTGATTTCGCTGTCCCAATAGGCGCCCTTCACGAGACGCAACATGATGCGGCGGTTTGTCGCGCGCGCGAGTTCGATGATCCAGCCGAGCACCGGATAGGCGCGTTTCTGATAGGCCTGGACGACGAAGCCGACGCCGTTCCATCCCCGCAAGCCCGGCTCCCGGCAGAGCGCCTCCAGCAGATCGAGCGAAAGGTCGAGCCGCTCGGATTCTTCGGCGTCGATGCTCAGGCCGATGTCCCAGCGGCGCGCGCGTAACGCGAGCCCCGCGAGGCGCGGATAGAGCTCGCGCATCACCCGCTCGCGCTGGCTGCGAGAATAGCGCGGATGCAGCGCCGATAGTTTCACCGACAGGCCCGGGCCCTCGTAGATTCCGCGTCCCGCGGAAGCCGCGCCGATCGCGTCGAGCGCTATCTCATAGGATTGGAGATAGCGCGCCGCGTCCTCCGACGTTACCGCCGCCTCGCCGAGCATGTCGTAGGAATAGCGGAATCCGCGCGCCTCCAGCGGCCGCGCGTTGGCGAGCGCCGCCTCGATTGTCTGGCCGCAGACGAATTGCTCGCCGAGCACGCGCATCGCGGTATCGACGCCGGCGCGGATGATCGACGCGCCCGAGCGCGCGATCAGGCGGGTCAACGTGGCCCCGAGCCCCTTCTCGTCGACCGTACCGACGAGCCGGCCGGTGATCAAGAGCCCCCAAGTCGCGGCGTTGACGAACGGCGAGGGTGATTGCCCGACATGGGCGCGCCATTCGCCACCACCGACCTTGTCGGCGATCAGCGCGTCGCGCGTCGCCCCGTCGGGAATGCGGAGCAGCGCCTCCGCCAGGCACATGAGCGCGACGCCCTCCTGGCTGGAAAGCGCGTATTCGCGCATCAAGCCTTGCACGAGTCCCGGCGTCGGCATCGAGCGCAGCCCCTCGATCAAGCGTTTCGCGAGCCCACGCGCTTCGCCCACGACCGCGTCGGGGAGAGCCGCGGCCGCTGCGAGACGGGTCACGCACTCCGGTTCGCTCGCGCGATACGTCGCGTCGATTTCCGCGCGGCTGCCCTCGTGATGCCGAAGATCGGCGTGAAAGGCCTGGAAAGGCGCGCTTGCGCCAGCCGCCGCCGGCAACACCGATTCGCGGGAGTTGGACATGGGCCTACCGGGGACGGGAGAGCGAACAACGTTTCATATTACATGGGGGAGGCCGAACCTGGAAGCAACGCGGGGCGCGCCCGGGACAGGCGCGGCGTCTCAACCGCCTGCGCCCGGAGCCGCTCGCAATCTGTTCGTGGCTGCCCTACCATAGTTGACCGCCCAGAAGCCCACCGTCGACCGCGGGAGCTTGGCTGTTGACGAAGCTCGATTCCCGCGTCCTGTTTCCGCTCGAGCCGCCTGTGATTATAGCGATCTTTCTCGACAATCGGCCCATCAACATTTTCCCGAGTTTTGCATTGACACGGGGCCCCGATAGCAAATCTGATAGTCGCGGGTACGTAAGTAGGCGCCGCGAAATTGACCTCAGCGGCGGCGTTACCCGCCGAGACTTGTCCGAAAGGCCAGAACCGGGCAGCATGTGGGCGAGCCCGGCTGCGATCGGATGAAGTTGGAAAAGGTCAAAACTCATGGCCGAGAGGGCAACGCCGACCGATGCCGGGCGCAAAAAGCCCGAACCCTTCGACGTCTTGATCGTCGGTGCCGGAATTTCCGGGATCGGCTGCGCGTATCGCCTCCAATCGCAATGCCCGGGGATGAGCTTCGTCATCCTGGAATCCCAGGAAAGCTTCGGCGGAACCTGGCTACATGAAGGGGAAAGGTTCGAGGAGGGTGACGCCGACGCTTCGCCCGGAGGATCGGGATATGCCTCTGCTTCCCTGGGTGGATTGCGAAAATTTCAACCGTGGCTATCTCATGCGCGGCATGCATTTGCTGCCGAAGCGAGGGAACAAACGGAATGGCTACATTCCCAGGACTATGAGATCGAGAAGGAGCTGCAGCCCGGGGCGGACCTCGAAGACGGCTCGCTCAATTACGCATCAAAGGCGCCGCGGTTGAAATCTCCTCTCTCCCGCTTGCG
>JBAQGU010001055.1:0-5709 GCA_049287975.1 Roseiarcus sp. | reverse complement strand
GTGCCGGTGTCCTCGGTGACGCGCGCGCTGGCCGGCGGGGCCGTGCGGCGGAGCCGAGGGGCCCCCCGTCGGCAGGCGATTATTTTCGTGGATCGATTGTTTTCAAGGCGTTGCGAGGAGGAAAATTTTCGCGCCGATCGTTTGCGCCGGCGGCCGGCGCAAGTCGTGTCCTCGATGAAAAGCCTTCGAAGCCGCCGACGCGGACGCCGACCGGTTCGCGCTGGGCGCTGCTACGGAGCCCGGCATGGGGTGTTCTTCAAGCCGTTGGGAGAATATCATCGAAAAACGCTGGCATGCATTCTGAGAAATAGAAATAAGTTTTAAAATATTCAGTAACTAATTGATATTGTTATGATATGGGATGATGCCAGCATCGATCCGGATGCGATTGCGGGATCGCTTCTTCCCTCATCCTCTGGGTCGACCGGAGAATCTCACCTCTCCCCGTTGATCCACTTCGGGCGGGTCGTTGAAATTGGGGCGGCGTCGAGGGAACCGAGCAAGTGGCTGAAGCGAAGGCGCTGACCGACGGCCGCCAGCATCCGGTGATGACCCGCTACCGTGCCCGATTTTCCGGGCGGCGAAGTAGGAGCCCGAGGTCGGGAGCGTCGCGCGGGCGTTCGGCGGTCGACGCGGAGAAATAAGCGCCGCGCTTTCAGTTTTCGTCATGTACAGCAAGACCCGTGCATGCAGGGCCGACGTCCACGGATAATCAACGAGGACTTCTGGTCGCTGCGACGGCGGCACAGAGGGCTCCAAATCTCTGGGAGCCCCACCGCGGCGTGGTCGCCCGACGGTCTTGAGATGCTGCCGGGAGCGGCGGCATATGCGCCCCGAAGCGGGCCCCGCGGGGGCCGGCAATCAAAGCTGGAGCGCTCATGCCCAGCTGGAAATAGGGGATGACCATGCTCCGAAGCTTCATACTCACCACCGCGCTCGCCCTCGTCCTCGCGTCGCCCGCCGGCGCGGACACCAACGCGCCCCCCGACCCTTCGGTTGAAGCGACCGCGCCGCAGGGTTCGCCATCCCAAACCGGCGCACTGACCGCCGAAGCCTGGTTCGACCGCGCGAATGCGACTTACGCGCTTGGCGAAGCGGTCAAAGTGTTCGTTCGAACGAACGAGGACGCCTATGTGACCGCCCTCTCGATTGGGCCGACGGGCAATGTGACCCAGATATTCCCGAACCCATTCCACCCGAACAATCTTGTGCAGGCTCATCACCCGGTCGCAATCCCGGGTCACGGGGCCCACGCAGTGGTCACCGGCGCGCTCGGCGCGGAGGTGATCAAGATCATCACGACGAGTCGACCCATTCAGGTCATCCCCGAAGACCAGCTCGGCGCGACGGCTCCGTTCCGATCGGTGCTCGGAGGCGTCGACGCTGTCGCTCGGGATCTCAAGACGGCCGCGGCGCAACCCGAACAGGACACGGTGGTCCTCGACAAGACGTTTCTCAGCGTCCCGCCGGCGCCCGCGCCAACTTACTTCAATTCCGCGCAGGCGCCCGCGCCGATGTACTCCTACCCCGCGCATGCGCACTTCTATCCCGCACCGGCGCCCCAGGAGGCGGAGTACGGCTACCCCGCGCCGGAGTACGGCTATGCCGCGCCCGAGTTCGGCTATGCCGTGCCGGAGTACGATTACCCCGCGCCGGAGTACGCTTACCCCCCGCCGGCGTACGGCTATCCCGCGGCGGCGTACGGCTACCCCGCGCCGGCATACGGCTATCCCCTCCCGGCAGTCGGGCCTTGACCGTCGGCTTCGCTCGCCAAGGGCGCCGGCGTTCCACCGGCGCCTGAATTCGACTACAAGCATCCGTTCACAGTTGATATGGTCTCGGTGGGCTCGCCGCCACGAGGGGCGAGAGGCGGAGCGATCGCATCGCCCCGTCGACGGCGGCCAAAACGGCCCGGAGAATTTTGAGGATCGCAAAAGGAAGCGCGCCATGTTCATAATGTCGATTCGAGTTTCTTTCCTGGTCGCCTCGGTCATCGCGGCCGCGGCCCCGGCCGCTGCGGACTGCCCAGCGCTGGTCGCCGCTTTCGATCACGCAGTCGCGACGAGATCGATCGACGGCGAACTGAACGCAATGTTGGCAATCGGCAAGAGTATCGGCTGCAATGGGCGAACCGACGAGTTTCGCCGCAAGCTGATCAATTCCATGATCAACCTGGCAGGCGATCCGCAAGTGTCACCGGCCGATCAGAAGAAGGCGCTAGACACGGCCGTAAGCACGATCGGCATTGGCGGCACCTGGCGTGAGGCGGAACATCTGGCAGACTTTTTCGCGCGCCGAAACGACAATAGCAAGGCGCTCGAATGGTATGAGAAGAGCCTCTCCTTCGTCTCTCAGAGACCCGTCGAGCCTGCAACCGCGGAGGACCTCCAGCTGCTCAAGACCCGTGCGAGCGCGGCAAAACTACTGGCCAGCAACGACGACGGTGGCAAGAAATCGGCGGATCTCGCCAAGTCGACTCGCGGGATGGACGGCCAGGTCGGCGGCATCTACTCGCGTGATCTTCTGCGCGGCGCCGAAGTCGAGGCGGTCCCGTTGCCGATCAATTTCATCACCGGCGAAACCACGTTCACCCCGGTCGGAGAAAAAGCGGCCGCCGAACTCGCGGAAGCGATCAAGCAGCAGAACGTCCACGTCGTTACCCTGGTCGGGCACACCGACCCGCGAGGCGAACATCAATATAACATGGCGCTGTCGATGCACAGGGCCGAAGCGCTGCGGGCCTATCTCCAGAGTCATGGCATCTCCGCGCAGATCAACGTCGGCGGCAAGGGGCCGGATCAGCCCTTCGACGTTTCGGTTCTGGGCCGTCCGGTCAGCCAGGACGAGGAGTGGGCGCTCGATCGTCGAGTCGAATGGCTGCGCGACCCCGCGACTGAATGATCACCCCGAGCCAGGACGCGAGAGATGCGCAAGTCGACAATGAAAAGTCTTCCGGTCGTCGCGGCGACCGCGTTTTTTCTGAACGGGTTGACGGCGACCGCGGCAATTCTGCAAGCCCCAGGTGGTGGAACCGTGCGCGCCCTCGTCATCGGGGTGAACAGTTACCCCCGGTTGGGCCCGGGCGCGCAGCTGCACGGCGCAGACGCGGACGCTCTCGACATCGCTGCGGCGCTCGCCAAGGACGGAGTCAAGGCGCAACTCCTTTCGGATAGTCAAGCCACGCGGGTCCGCATTGTAGAAGCGATGGACGGGTTGGTGAAGGATTCCAAACGCGGAGATCTCGTGTTCATCTCCTATGCGGGCCACGGCATGCAGACGCCGGAATACTCCCGCTGGAAGGGCTTATCGCGCAACGGCGTTAGCGAACAGATCGCGCTTTCCAACTTCAGCTTCTCCGGTCCCGGTGTGGCGGAGGTCATCGTCAAGATCGAAATGCGGGCCTGGCTGTCTCGGCTGGATGCGAAGGGCGTGGACACGGTGGTGGTGATGGATTCCTGCTTCGGCGGTGGCATGCGCGGGGTGGATCCTCGATCCGGCGAGTTGCTCGTGCGTGAAGTGAAAGGCAGCGCCGATGCGGCGGAACGCGAAAAGTTCACCGGCATCCAGATGACCGACAAGGAGTTGCGGGCCGACGTCGCGACGATGCCGCATGTCACGTTCCTCGGCGGGGCGACGGCGAATTCCGTTGTTCCGGAAATGCCTGGCCTCGACCCCTCGGTTCCGAGGGGAGCGCTCAGCTATTTCGTCGCTCGCGCACTGGAAGGAAGCGCGTCGGTGGGCAATGTGGTCACGCGCAAGAGCTTGTTCGAGTATGTCCTGCAGAAAGTGCCCGAGGCAGCCAATCAGCGACAATTCGTCGATATTCAGCCCGCGAGCGAGGAGGCGGACGTCATCGAAAAGCCGGTCATGCGCTTTGGCTCGGAGAACACGCCGACTCCCGAGCCGGCGTCGACTGCGAGCCTCAGCCCGAGCTCCGATGCTGTTCGTCTGGCGGTCGTCGACGGAGACGCGGACGCCTGGGCGACGATCGAAAAGGGTACCGCGCCTCTGATCGCCGCTCCGGAGACGTCGGGCGCCGATCTTGTCTGGGATGTCGGCAAGCACGAAGCGCTGGCGAGCGGCGACCTCGTCATGCAGTTGGTCGACCGCTCGATGATCGGTTTTGTCGCCGACCGGACTTGGGCGATCCGCCGGCTGCGCGCGTTGTCGCCGCACGTTCTGTCGATCGGCCTGGCGAGCCACGGCAAGCTCTTGATTCCGGGCGACGAGGCGAAGGCGCAGATTCCGGCTGACGAGACCAGGGCGAAGACCGATGATTTGCGCGGCCAACATTTGACGGCGTTCAATATCGCGGCGGACGCCACGATACAGATGCTCTATCCCGCCGCTCCGGGCCAAAAGGGACAGTGCCCCGATCCCTCGGGCGATCGCTGGTCGTGCGGCCTCGAGGTGATGCAGCCATTCGGGGCCGACACTATCGTCGCCCTGGCGACCGCACAAGAGCCGTCCGCTTTCATCGCTTGGCTGAAGGCACACCACGACAAGCGCGACGCCGCGCTGATCCCGGCCGAACTCGGCCGCGTCTTCGCCAACGATCCATCGGCTCGCCTCGGCTTTGCCGGGGTGTTCACAAATTCCACAAAAGAGATCGAAAAGGAGAGGCCATGAAAACGATCGCAAAATTCGCCCTGGGCGGCCTCGCGGCGTCGGTCGTGATGATCGCGCAGGCGCGGGCGGAGACGACGGTGTCGGAGGCCTTGCGGGGGCTCGCCCCGTCGAGCGTCCTCGCCGACGTCCGGATCGTTGGCGGGGAAGCCACCTCGCAGCGCGAATGGCCGTGGCAGATCGCGCTGTTTCTCCGCGCGGGCGGTCGCGAATTCTACACCTGCGGCGGTTCGCTGATCGCGCCAAACTGGGTGCTCTCGGCGGCGCATTGCTTCCAAGCGGAAACCTCCAAGAACCCGGACGACTGGACCGTCGCCAGCAATGTCGGCAAACTGACTTACGTCGGCCTTCCCGCTGGCGCCACGACGCGGAGGGTGAAGCGCCTCGTCGTCAACGAACGTTACGATACGAACACCCACGAAAACGATGTCGCGTTGCTCGAACTGGCCCAACCGCTCCAGGGGTCGACGATCGCGCCGCAGATGGTCCCCGACCGGGCGTTGGAAACCAACCGCCCCGCCACGGTGACGGGCTGGGGCCTCACGCGCTGGCTCGTGCCGCAGAAAGACCAGCAGGGAAGAGTGACCGGCTTCGTCGACGGGTCGACGAACCAGCCGATCGATCTTGCGAAGGCGCAGTCGCCCGACTTGCACAAGGTGGCGATCCCGCTCGTCGATGTCACAGAGTGCGCAGCCGCCTATGGAGCGCAGGGAACGACGATCGACCGGCGCAATCTCTGCGCGGGAATGCCGGAGGGCGGCAAAGATTCCTGCCAAGGCGACAGCGGCGGCCCGCTGATGACGCAAACCGCTTCCGGCGAATGGCGCCAGATCGGCGTTGTCAGCTTTGGAATCGGTTGCGCGATCAAGGGTAAGCCGGGCGTCTATACGCGCGTTTCGGCGTTCAGCGACTGGATCAAAGGCGTCGTCGCGCGAGATCTCGTGGTCGCCGACCAGACGACGCCCGGGCAGCCGTCCCAAGCGGCTCCGACCGCAGTTCCGGCTCCGGCTCCGACCGCCGCCCCAGCTCCGGCTCCGACCGACGTTCCGGCCCCGGTTCCGACCGACGCCCCGGCCCCAGCCC
>JBAQGU010001054.1:0-7776 GCA_049287975.1 Roseiarcus sp. | reverse complement strand
TTGCAGACGTGGGAGGGCGAATCCCGCGATTCGCCCGACGTCGTCCGTTCCCGCGAGCAACGCGGCTTCACGCCGATTCAACGTAAGCACGCGCGCGCGGGCGAGCGCCGCGTCAAAAATGTCCTTGGGGATTTCGGCGACGAGCGGACCGGGATCGACGACGAGCAAAGCGTCGACGGTCCACAGCCCGATCCAGCGGGCGATTTCTCCTCCGAGCAGGGGATAGCCGAGATCGTAGCCCGATACGAAAACAGCGTCGGTAGACCTGATATCGAGGTCGTCGAGTTCATGCGCGGCGACCTCGGCCTCGACGCCGGGGCTGGTGATGAAGGTGCGCTCTCCATCGGGTTCAACCATTACGACGCAGAAGCCGCTGTCGCCCCTCGGGCTCGGCGCGAACAGCGTCGCAATGCTTTCGCGAGCCAGGTCGGCGCGAATCCTTGCGCCGTAAGGCCCGGTTCCATGCCGACCGCCGAAGACGGCGGGCAGGCGGTTGCGCGCGGCCGCCGCCAAGACGTTGAACCCGCCGCCCGCACTGACGGAGGCGGTCGAAGCGAGCACGTCGCCGCCCCGCGGAGGCAAATGCGGCACGTCGATGCGGATGTCGGCGACGATGCTGCCGACGCTGAGGAGACGCTCAGGGCGAAGCCCCAGCTTCATGGCCTTCGCTCCACCGTCCTCGGCGCCGAGGACGCATTCGCCATGGTGGAGCGCAACGCGAGCAGCTGATCGGCAAGGTCCTCGATCGCGAGATTGGGGTTGGCCGCGTGGAGCGCTTCTACGACGCGCCCGGGAAAGCGCTCGGCGCCATGGCACGCCCCCGCGATCGAACCCGCGATCGCGGCGATGGTGTCGCAATCTCCGCCGAGGCTGGCGGCAAGCCGGCAGGCCAACCAGGGATCTTCCGGCGCGATCACGCAGATGGCCATCGCCGCGGGGACGGCCTCTTGCGTTGCAACGCCCGTTCCAACCAGGCGATAGATGAGGTCGAGCGCGTCGTCCACGGTCCGGTCTCGCACCAGATCCATCGCCCAAGCGATGCGGGTCGCGACGTCGGCTCCGGCAAAGTAGAAACCGCGCCGCGCGCCCAGGCGCGCAGCCTCGATCGCGAGTCGCAACGCATGGTCCATGCTGGCTCCGCCGACGCCCGCGCTGACAGCCGCCGCAACGGCCGCCGCGCCCGCGATGCCGATCGTCGTATTGTGCGTGACATGGCCGGTTTGGACGACAGCGTCGATGAGGCCGTCGACCGGGTGATGGGGGAAGACGATGCCGACAGGCGCGACGCGCATCGCCGCCCCATTGGTGGCGCCGGTCCGCCCGGTGAGATCGGTGGGGACGCCCTCCGCCGCCAGCGTGAGGGCTTTGCGCGTCGACGGACCGAGCAAATCTGCCGAACCGGCGGCGATCATGCGATCTTCCCAGGCGAGAAGCTCGTTGGCGAAGATTTCAGGATCGACATGCCCCCGTCCTTCAACCAGCAGCCGTCCGAGAATCATCGCCTGATCGGTGTCGTCGGTCACGCGGCCTGCCGCCATGCTGCGGCTGATGGGATTGTCTTCCGGGCCGGCCTGGAAGTCGCTCAGAACGCCGTAGCGCTCGGCGACCAAATCGCGCGGCAGGTATTGGGTCGGCATGCCCAATGCGTCGCCGATCGCTAGGCCGAGAAGCGCCCCTCGCGCCCGGCTCTGAGCCGAGGCCGTCATTTTGGCCGCTCTCCGAAGTTGAACTGCAGCTTGAAATGATCGGGGTGCAACAGACTGTCGACCCGCTCGACCACCTCGCCTTCGACGCCATGGACAGTGCGTTTCGTCGCGAGGAACGCATCGCCCTCGGAGCGGCCGAGTAAGACGGCTTCGCTCGCGGACAATCGTGCGATAGCGACCACCTCGCTTCCGCCGATCGGACGGATGTCGAGCGCTACGAGCGTCTGCTGCAGGGAACCATCGACCAGTCCCTGGCGCAGCACGTCGGCGAATCCTTTGCGCCAAGGGAGGCGGCTGCGCTCGAGCGAGATCGGCTCGCCGGATTTAGCGCTGCGGACCCGATCCACCGCGAGAAACACGGCTTCGTTCAGGCCGAGCTCCTGGGCAAGCGCGGCGTTGACGATCCGATCGAGCCGGAGCACCCGCGTTTGCGTCGCGATTCCCTGGCGGGCCAGCGCCTCCGTCCAGCCGATTTGATCGTCGAGATAAGCGCCGTCAAAGCGAACGAAGGAGCCTGCTCCCGTCCAGGTTTCGATCAGCCCGGCCTGCTGAAGCTCGGCCAAGGCCTGGCGGATCGTGGTCCGGCTGACTTCATAGCTCTCCGCCAGCAGATGCTCGCCGGGCAGTCGGCCGCCGTTACCGATCTCGCCCCGGCGGATTCGGGTCTTCAGGCTCTCGGCGATCTGTCTATATTTGGCGGACATATGTTCAGACGTGTATGAACCTGTATTTTTTTCGCCAGCATTTCCCCTCGAGTCAAGTGCCTTTTCGCGTTCACACAGCGTGAGCCCCTCGGTTCGCTGTAACGGAACCCGGCACCCTCCTCGTCGTCCGAACGACCTTGCCAAGCATGAATCCTAAATCGGGCACGGAACATAAGCCTCCGCCAAGCTATTCAGGAACAAGCTTTCCAGTCGATGGCCTCCCGATTCGACGAGGGATCTGGCCATGTTGGGCAACTCCGCGATCGCACGGTCGCTGTCGTCCATCGCGATCGGGTTCGGAGATTCCGGGGCGTCCAGCCTCAACACCTGGTCCTTCCCCACAAGCATAAATGCCTGACCGAGCGCGTTAAGCGACTGCGCTCGCATCGCGCCACGCATCGCATCGCGCCACTGCAACATGCCGCCTGCAGACTGTTTCGGGGTGACCTGGAAGGAAGACTCGCCGCATCCCAGGCTGAGGATCTGGACCTGCCGACGCTCGATATCGTAGCAGGCGAGGGCATCGACGAGCCCGATCATGATCGGATTACCCGCCCAAAGGCCGCCGTCGACCATCTCGTATCCGAGATCCTTCAGGGAACTGAAATATGTCGGCGCCGCCGATGTGGCCCGCGCCACCCTGACCATTTTTTCCGCGCGGTCCTTCTTGTAGTCCAGATGGTGAGGCGTCTTGTAAATCCAGGGCTCGCCATGACGCCCCTCGAAGGAGGGTATGCAGAGCCTCGTCGTGGCTTCTCCGAGAACCTTGTGACCGAAGACGCGCAGCAGTTCCTCTTCGAGATTGCCAGCGTCGTACGCCACCGAGACCGCGCGCTTGGCCCTTGTGAACCACCCCCGGGCGGCGCCAACAACGCCCTTCCTTGTCGGGAAGATGAAAGGGCCGCGCTCGATGTAGAAATCGCGCATGTTCTTTCCGCTCATCCCGGTGCCGAGGCCTAGGCCGATCAGGGCGCCGCTGGACGTGCCCGTGATCATGTCGAAGTGGCGGGCGATCGACCGTCCGCCCAGGAATCGCTCCTCGATCTCGGCGAGAATCGAGGCCGGGAGAATGCCGCAAATTCCTCCGCCGTCGATCGACAGAATTCGGAAAGGCCGGTCGATCGGCCAGGACTGCGGAACCCGAAGGTGCTGGATCGTGCCGTCGGACCGGCGCGGAGGCAGGTAGTTCATCAGATCGCTCCGGCTGGAAGAGCGTGGGGATGGCGACCGCCGCCAGTCCAGGCTCCGGTCGCGCGCCACCCCTCGTAGCAACCGAGCCAATCGATGGCGTAAGGGACGGTCGTTTCAGAGAGGAGGTCCGCAGGCGTCCACTCGTCCGTGTCGGTATCGAACAGGCATAGCACTGGATCCGTGGGCGACATCCAATAGACGTGCGGCAGGGCGCCTTCCGGATCGCCGCGTCTCAACCTCAACGGTGGGCTCGCGACTCGGACTCTCGGCTGCATCGCGAGGAGATCGAGCCGTTCCATGACCCAGGGCACGCGATAGCTGACCGTCACCGTATAGGTCAGCATCAGCGGCTTGAGCGTTCCCCTCCAGATTGCGGTTTCGCCCTTTCGATCGATCATAGCGAAGCTCGGGCAGTCCCTCCTCAGCGCAGCACTCTGATCGTCGACGTTCGGATATATTCTCACCGCAGCGCTCCACCGGTGAAAGTGTGGGCCCTCGCCAAAGTCGCGTTTGCCGCGGCCGACGCAGCCGATCCTGTGACGAGCGCCGGCTTGCTGGGCACGTAGATCCCACCGCGCCAGGTGTGGCTGTGCTGTCCATGCTGGACGCCGAAACCGAGCCTCTTGTTGAACTGCCTAAGGCTGCGCGAGACGACGTTGTCGCCGAACATTCCGCGCAGCACCTGCCCGAGTTCCTCCTGGGACATTTCGCTGCCTTTGAGGAGGTCGATCGTGTCAGCGAGATTCGCGACATGGCTCCGCCACTCCTCCTGCTGGACAAGAGTCTCCGGCCATCTGTCGGTGAAAACGTCCAGGCTGAACACGGGATTTGCGATCGAGAGGGATTGTCTTCGAGAGATGGCCTCCGCGAGGTCGCGAACAATCCGCCTGCAAATCCTGACGAGCATGGAGGACAGGGTGTGATTCGGTTCGGCCGCGAGGCCGGCGTAGAGCGACAGCAGGACCGAGGGCGGAATGCGCCCCGCATAATCGGCGTATTGTACGTTTCGAAACCGCTTGAGTAGCTGCAATGCGACGGTCGCTACGTTCTTGGCGATGAGCGACGTCTGATCCGGCACCTCGTCATGCTCGGCGGCGGCGCGGATTTCGATCCCAGCCGCATCGTAATATCGCCGCGCAAGTTCGAAGGCGAAGCGATCCTCGGTCGGCGTCCTTTCCGCGTACCATCGGGCGAAGCCGAACGCGTTCATGGGCACGTGGAAATGAGCCGATGCGGGCTGTCCGCGATTGGCGTGGAACACGTGGCTTTCCTGTCCGCGGGAGGTTCGAAGCTGCGGTCACCAGGCTTGGGGACAGCCTGAAAAATTCGAGCCTGTGCACGAGGTCGAAAGATGCCGGCGCCCCGCGAGTTTGCGGCGCCGGATTCGCAAGCTCGCGGGATCTCAATGTCGCGGCGTAGCTTCGCCAACGCGGCACTATTCGGCGACCTGATTGCCATGCGGAAAGGTTCATGCCGCCCTCCCTTCAACCCGGAGACGGATTTCCAGGCGGGTTGCCAGCAGATCCGTGCGTGAAACGTAGCGTTCCAGCGAATACTGACTGTGCGTGCCGACGCCCTTGGGATGCCCGCGGCGCTCGATGTCCGGATCACAGAGTTCGCGGACCAGGGCGAGGACATCGTCGCGAACACGCTCGTCAATAAGGGGACCAAGATCCCGCAAAACCTTCGTGAAGGCATGGCGCAGGTAGGGCAGAGCCTGCCTGTACGAGCCCGACCATTTCGAATGATGATGCTGAGGATCGAGATGTGACAGCAATTGCGCCGTGACGTTGACACCGGAGAACAGGAAGGAGGCGAGACTGCCGAGCATATAGATGTCGCAGCCGAATCTGCGGACGGAGAACTCGGCGTCGGGGGATCCGTACAGTAGTTCGGGCGGGGCGTAGTCGCGATCGCCGGGTATAGTTTCGCCGTCGTGCGGCGACGGTTTGCCTTTCCGGGACGACTGTCCGAAATCTGCGATCTTGAAGACGGGCCCGTCGTAGCTCAGCACGTTGGAGGGCTTGGCGTCCTGGTGCGCGATCATCTCCTTATGGACTTGGAACAGTGCCAGGGTGATGTCGCGAATCGCGCGCATGCACCAGAGGGCGTCGCACGACGTGGAGGTGCTCATCTGGACCCGGACGTCGCCGTCCGCCATCTCGAAGACGAGATAGAACACGGTGGCGTCCATCCCCGATATTCCGGGGACCTGCACTTTTCCGCTATCGACGGCCATGACCACTCTCGAAAGACGTTTGTCGCGGCAATGGTCGAGGACCTCGCGTTCGTAGTTGTAGGCCGTCGTCATATTCTGGATCATGACGGCGGCGTCGACGCCGGGCCGGAAGGCCGGCGAGAAGTCGAACGCCTTCAGGAACCCGATCCTTCCTGGCTTTTCGACCACGTAGCCCTGCGAGAAGGTGCCACCCGTCCGGTTCGGTTCCTGACCAAGCTGTCGTGTGACTTTCCAATCGTTGGCGAGCGTCAGGCCCAACAGCTTCTCAGAGGCCGACATGTAAGGCGTCCTTGGCGTCGAGGCTCGCGGCTTGCAGGATGTCGTTCACGACCTCCTGGCCTCGGTCGGCGAGGTGGAGCGACCGGCTGCGTGGGTCGTTCTGCTTGACTCCCTGGGTGATGAAGGGTCGACGATCGGTGGACGGCGAAGGATTCGGGTACCGACCGGTCAAAACCGACACGTACCGACTCGTCGATTGCTGGGGAGCGCCGATCCGCTCGGACAACTCGTTCACCGACAGCCCGGGTTCGACCCCGACCGCGAGAAGAGCGACGAATTCGGCCAGGCTCAGATCGTTCTGGACCTTTTTCAGCGCCGCGCAGAGCGCAGACAGGCGGGCGTCGTCGGGACTCAACGTGTGATCTACATAATCGGGTTTATACTCGACTATGAGTATGAACCCGATTCGCGATGATTGCAAGCACCAATTCTGCCGCAACGCGGCCGGGAACGATTCTGCGCACGCCGGCCAGCGATCTTTGCGCGCCGCGCCGGATTGGCCGCCTGATTCAGCAGCGGGATCAGCGCGAACGTCACCTAGCAGACTACCAGATTCACTTGAAGAATCTGTTAATATTCGGATGGGCGCATGAGATCAAGTTCGACGGCTTCCGCATGCACGGCGCAACGTCGGCGGCGCGGTCTCGCTCCTGACGCGAACCGGACTCGACTGGAGCGCCAAATATCCGGAGATCGCCGCCGCGCTTGGCGCGCTCGAATGCCAGCAAGCCTATGTCGACGGCGAACTTTGCACGGTGATGCAGACCCGAACGAAACCATTGCCAAGGACCGCGGGCAGGATCATGTTGATGGCTCGTCCTCGCGATGCGCTTGAGAGGTTGTCAGTTCGATTCCCCTCAGCTCCGCCAGTTTCGTCTGCGGCTTTGCGCAGGCCAGCACTGGTGAGCCCCGCCAAGATCTGGGGCCCGGGAGAGAGGTCATCCGCGCTCTCAACGACGCCTTTCGCCGAAACTTCGTGGGCGGGGCCGTCGTGATCACCGCCGGCGTCGAAGCGATGCCCGCCGGGCGTCGGCTTCTGCGGCCAGGGATTCGATCGCGGCGCCCCGTATCGAAAGACCGAGGCCGCGGACGATCCGCGATGGTCGTGGATTTTCGCCGGCGTCGAGGGCGAGGTGTTCGGAGCGGGGCGTTCGCTCGTGCTCGGGCATGGAGCCGCCGGATTCGAGATCGACCGAACCGATCCGGCCGCCGGCACGCCCGAACACACGGTCGTCATGGCGAGCGCCGACGGCTTCACCGACGCTTACCAGACCGCGATGGAGCGGGTCACGGCGATCGCGCCTTGGCTCGGAGGCACCGATCCGCGCTCGGGGCTTCGCGCGGACATGACGGTCACGCCGGGACCCAACGGCGGGGTCGTCTTCACCACGGGTTCGATCAGTTTCTGCGCCACCCTGAGCTGCGACGGGTCCGGCGCCGATACGTCGCGGCTGCTATCCAACGTGATCGATGGCTTCATGGCGGACGTCATTCCCGGCGGTTCGGCATGATGTCGACCGGGTAGGCGATCACTGGAAGGCGGTGTGGGGCGCTTGCGGACACAGGGCGAACGGAATGGTGCGCATGCGGCGCTTCGCCACGCGCGCGATCAGCGTGATGGCGCGCGAGCGCGTCACGGCGCAGCACTATTATGGTG
>JBAQGU010001053.1:0-2029 GCA_049287975.1 Roseiarcus sp. | reverse complement strand
CCGCGAAAAGGTCGAGAGCGCCTATCATCCCTGCGGCACGTGCAAGATGGGCGCGCCCGAAGATCCTCTAGCGGTCGTCGACGCCCGTGCGCGCGTGATCGGGCTCGAAGACTTGCGCGTCGTCGATGCTTCGATCGTGCCCTCGATCACCTCGGGCAATCTCAACGCCCCGACGATCATGATCGGGGAAAAAGCTTCCGACATCATCCGCGGCCGCGACCCGCTCGCCGCCTCCAACGCTCCGTTCCACGTCGCGGCGGACTGGCGGGATAAGCAGAGGTGAGGGGGATTCGGGACCGCGCGATCGATCGTGCGGATGGCCTCCGGCGGGAAATCGGATATAAATGCGCTACTGAGCAAACGAGGATACGACGATGTTGTCGGACGCTAGCGAGATCGATTGGACGGGTTGCGAGCTGGTGGAACGAGTTCCCGGGAAGGTTTCCGGACGCGTGGTCGTCAGAGGGACTCGAATTCTCGCGGACACACTCGTTCAGGACGCCGAACTTGGATCCTCGCTCGAGGAAATCCAGGAAAATTATCCGGATTTGTCGCTGGCCACGATTCGGCGGCTGCTTTCGTTCGCCGGGTCGCGCCGGAAACATCTCGCCTCGTGAGAATACTGTTCGACCAGAACCTTCCGTATAAACTCAGGACGAGCCTCCTCCACCGCAGCTCGCATGAGATATCCACGGCCGCGTACAAGGGCTGGAGCACACTCAAAAACGGTGACCTGTTGCGAGCCGCGGAGCGTGACGGGTTTGACGTCTTCGTCACCGGCGACACAACGCTCGTTGTCGAACAAAACCTGACCAGCCGGAGGCTGGCGATCGTAACCCTGTCGACCAACAATTGGCCCATCATAAAGGACAAAGTTCCAGAAATCCTCGGCGCGATCAATCTAGCCACTCCAGGGACGTTCGTGACTGTAGAGTGCGGTCGGTTCAGCCGGAAGAGGTAGCGACGCTTCAGCGCGCGTGATCGGGCTCGAGGGCCTCGGCGTCGTCGACGCCTCGATCATGCCCTCGATCATCTCGGGCAATCTCAACGCATCGACGATCATGATCGGGGAAAAAGCGTCTGACATCATCAGCGGCAGCGACCCGCTCGCCGCCTCCAACGCTCCGTTTATGTCGCGCCGGATTGGCGGGAGAAGCAGAGGTAGGAATTGGGAACAACCGCGAGTTGATGGTAGCATTGAAAACCAGCAGAGCTTTCAGGGAGAATCAGGTCGATGCGAGTTCCCCAACCAAAGGGCACAAGTGGTAGTCTGATGTGGATGCAGCAGGGGGCGAATGAACACGCCACTATCCTGAACGATCTGATACTTTCGGGTCGCGAACGTAAAGGACAAATTGAATGGAAATCCCCGCTGTTCGGTGACGATTGTGCCGAATACCGAGACCGAGACTTCCTGAGCAAGCTCGGCCGCGACCAACTACGTTCCGAGCTGGAGAAGTTTTGGCCCAGTCGCGGACCGCAGTGGGATCCTCTCGCAACGTGCGATGATACGTTACTGCTTATTGAAGCGAAAGCGCATATCGGCGAATTGTTTTCGACTGAAATGCAGGCTGGTGAAATGTCGGCACCGAAAATCGAAGCCGCAATGGCCGAAACTGCAGCCTATATCCACGCGAAACCACGGGTGCCCTGGTCAACGCTATTCTACCAACTGGCAAATCGGATCGCGCATCTATATTTCCTTCGCATGCATAAGCAAAAGGCCAAGCTTGTTTTGATAAATTTTGTCGGCGACAGCAAGATGCGCGGGCCCTCCTCAGAGGCGGAATGGAGGGCCGCATATAAAGTCGTGTGGCACGTGCTCGGAATTCCAGAGAACCATAAGCTCTCGGCCGATGTAATCGAGATATTCCCCCACGTCAGACTGGAGCCTTGGACGAGTTCACATGGTCCAGCCGTCGGATAATCGCGGACAGACACTCTCCGCCCCGCGTTACTGAGGCAAGGCGCGGCGCGGTAGAACGTGATACGCGCTTTCGAAATGGAGAATTTTGGGTTCAATTTTCCC
>JBAQGU010001052.1:0-11397 GCA_049287975.1 Roseiarcus sp. | reverse complement strand
CGAATATCCCGCGCCTCGAGCGACCACAGCCCGCGCGCCAGCGCATCGCCCGCGCGCGAAAGGCCGAGCGGGCCGGGGAACATTTGCGGGAACAGCGTGAGCAGCGTGCAGACGAACATCGGCGGGTTCTAAGCCGGATTCGAGGATCTGGCCAACGGGCGTGGAACCTCCGGTCGGCCGCATGAGGCGCCCGGTTGTCGCGAATTGGCTCGGCGAAATTCCCTGCTTTTTCGCTGCTGGCAGGGAACCGAACAAACCCGGCGCGTCGGATCGGGTTGCACGGCGGCGATGGCTCCCATCCGATAGGAGGCCGATACCCGCGGCGGATATTGCCATCGCGGTCGCGGCAGGCCATTGGCTTCCGCTGAGTCCCCCTCGCTCAGGAAGGCCGCCTCATGCCGATCGACGCCCGCCCCACCCTCGTCGAACCCGACGACGATCCCTATCTCTGGCTCGAGGACGTCGACGGACCGCGCGCGCTCCAGTGGGTCGACGCGCAGACGGCGGAAACCTTGCGGCGGTTCGGCTCGGAGCGCTTCGCCAGGGATCGCAACGTCTTGACCGCCCTGTTCGATCGGCCCGACCGAATTCCCGGCATTACACGGCGCGGCGGTGCCATCTACAACTATTGGCAGGACGCAGCCAACCCGAAGGGCCTTTGGCGCCGTACGACCCTCGCGTCCTACCGCGATGCCGATCCGAGTTGGGAGGTGCTACTCGATCTCGACGCGCTCGCCAAGGCGGAAGGCGAGGATTGGATCTGGGCGGGCGCCTCGACGCTGCCGCCAGCCCACGATCGAGCCATTCTGCGTTTGTCGCGTGGCGGCGGCGACGCGGTGGTGCTGCGCGAGTTCGACATTCCCTCGAAGCGTTTCGTCGAAGACGGATTTGGCCTGCCCGAAGCGAAGGGTGGCGCCTCTTGGCTCGATCGCGACACGCTGCTGGTTTCCAGCGCTCTCGGCGCGGGAATGGCGACGCGGTCCGGTTACGCCCGGACCGTCCGGCTTTGGCGACGAGGCGAGGATTTCGAGAAGGCCGCGATCCTGTTCGAGACCCAATTCGAGAAATTGTCCGTCGATGGCTCGCTCGATCGCACCTCTACCGAGAAGCGATTGGTCTTCACGGATCATCACAGCTTTTTCGAACATGACGACTGGTTCGGGCCCGCCGCCCGCGCCCTCACCCGCCTCGAGGTCCCCAGCGATGCGTGGAAATCGATCCACGGCGATTGGCTGCTGGTGAAGCCGCGGAGCCGCTGGACGATCGGCGAGGCGAACTGGGCCCCCGACACGCTGCTGGGCATCCGGCTTTCGCGCTACGTCGAGGGCGCCCGCGACTTTTCCGTCCTGTTCACGCCGGCCGAGCGGCGCTCGCTGCAGGGCTATACCTGGTGCGGTTCGAAGCTCGTGGTTTCCATCCTCGACGAATTGCGCCCCGAATTCGAGCTCTTCACGCCGGGGGACGGCGGCTGGACGCGCGGACAAGTGGCAGGGCTTCCCGAGATCGGCGTGGTAGATATCTCGCCGCTCGACATGTTCGATGAGGAGAGCAACGGCGAGGCGCTCGTCTCCTTGCAAGACCCGGTGACCCCGGCCTCGCTGCTGTTGGTCGACCTCGAGCCGGCCGTTCCGGCGGCGCCAACTTTGCTCAAGCGGTCGCCGGCCAATTTCGATGCGACAGGACTCGTCGTCAGCCGCCACGAGGCGATCTCGATCGACGGCGAGCGCATCCCCTATGTCCAAGTCGGTCCACGCGATGCGACAGGGGACGCGTTCGTGCACATGTCCGGCTACGGCGGATTCGGCGTCTCCGAAGAGCCCTATTACAACACCGCGATCGGCAAGCTGTGGCTGGAGCGCGGCGGCGTCGGCGTGGTGGCCAATCTTCGCGGCGGCGGCGAATTCGGCACGCGCTGGCACGACGCGGGCCGGCGCGAAAGGAAGCGGCTCTCCCACGACGATTTCGCCGCGGTCGCGGCCGATCTCGTCGCGCGCGGGGTCGCCACGCCGAGGCATATCGCCGCCGAGGGCGGCTCGAACGGCGGCATCCTGATCTCCAACATGCTGACGCGCTATCCCGAACGCTTCGGCGCGCTGTTCTGCACCATCCCGTTGATCGATATGCGCCGCTATACGAAGCTGCTCGCGGGCGCGAGCTGGATCGATGAATATGGCGATCCCGAAAAACCGGAGGACTGGGCTTTTCTCAGCGCGATCTCGGCCTATCACGTCGCCGAACCGGGCCGCCGCTACCCGCCCATCCTCATCGCCACCTCGCGCCGCGACGATCGCGTGCACCCCGGGCACGCCCGCAAGATGGCGGCGAAACTGCAGGCAATGGGCTACGAAGCCTATTTCTATGAACCCGCCGCCGGCGGCCACGGCTACGGCAAGGACAACAAGGAAAGAGCGACCTTCACCGCGCTCGGGCTCGATTTCCTCTGGGACAGGCTGGGCGGCGGCGCGAGCTGAGGCGACGGCGCGGAAGGAACGCTTCGATTCGACGTCCGGCTCTCTATCAGGCCCCTCCCGCCGTCGGCGTCTTCAGCCAACCGGGGGCCTCCGGAATGCCCTGCACCGTCCAGCCGCCGTCCACGACGATCGTCTGGCCGGTCACGTAGGAGGCTTCGTCGCCAGCGAGCCAGCGCACCGCGTTCGCGATTTCCTGTGGCGCCGCCAGCCGCGTCATCGGCACACGAGCGATCATCCAGTCTTCCTGCAGCGAACCGTCCGCGAGCCCCTGCTCGATGAATTTGGTTCGCGTGAAACCCGGCGCGACGGCGTTGACGCGAATGCCGGCCGTCGCGACTTCGAGCGACAGCGCCCGGGTGAGGCCGAGGATGCCGGCCTTGGCCGCGCAATAAGCGCCGCGTCCCGGCAGTCCGACGAACGCCGCGGTCGAGGCGATGCTGACGATCGAGCCGGCTCCCCCGGGCGGCCATGCGCGGCACGGCTTCCGAGGCGCAGAGGAAGAACCCGTTCAGGTGCGTGGCCATCACCGCCGACCAGTCCGCGAACGAGACCTTGCCGACGAGACCGACGCGCTGAATGCCGGCATTGTTGACGAGAATGTCGAGACGCCCCGACGCCGCATCGATCGCCGTGAAGGCTGCCGCCACTCGCGGGATCCGTAACGTCGGCCTCGAGATAGACGACTCCGTCCCGCGGCTCCATAGGGGCGGCCTTGTCGAGCGAGAAGACGCGCGCGCCGTCGGCGAGCAATCGCTCGGCGATCGCGTCCCCGATCCCGCGCGCCGCGCCGGTTACGACCGCGACGCGCCCTGAAAGCGAACCCGACACGCTTCCTCCCTCAGTACATCAACCAGCCGCCGCTCACGTTGATCGTCGCGCCCGTGATATAAGCGGCATGATCGGACGCGAGAAACAGCACGGTTCCCGCCAGTTCCGAAGGCGCCGCCATGCGGCCGAGCGGAATGGCGGCGACGACGCCGGCGAGTTGCTGGTCGGTCATGCCGCTGCGCATCATCGCCGTGTCGGCCGCGCCGGGCGAGACCGCATTCACCGTAATCTTGTCCGGGCCGAATGAACGGGCGAGGCCGCGGGTCATCGAGACGATGCCGCCTTTGGACGCGGCATAGGCGACGGAGCCGCCGAAGCCGCCGCTCCACCAGCCCTGCGAGGCGAAGTTGACAATGCGTCCGCCGCGGCCTTGCGTCCGGAAAACTCGCGCGGCGGCCTGGTTGAGGAAGAAGGTCGCTTTGAGATTGACTTCGTGCTGAAAATCCCAGTCGGCCTCGGTGACCTCGTCGACGCTATGGCGGCGAACCAGCACGGCTGCGGCGCAGACGAGAACGTCGAGCCCGCCGAAGGCGCCGACAACGGCCGCGATGATTCCGGCGTGACCCGCGACCGGACGAAGATCCGCAGCCAGCGGCAAATGCGGGCCGCCCTGCATTTCGGCGACGACCGAACTCACCTTTTCCTGGTCGAGATCGAGCACCGCGACCCGAGAGCCCGCCGCGCCGAAGGCCAGCGCAACTTCGCGGCCGATGCCGCCGGCGCCTCCGGTCACCAGGACGCGCCTTCCCTCGAGGCCGGAGGCCGGATTCCAGGTCATGACGTCCCCGCGTCGGGCGGCTCGAATCCCACCGGCTCCTCGACGTAGCAGGACTGCGATTCGCCGATGAATTGCTCGCGGTCCTCGAGGAGCATCGCGCGCCAAGGTTCCGTCGCGAACGCGCGGTCGGAATCCGGGATGCTGTCGAACCACGTCTCGCCGAGCCCGTCCCAGGCGGCGCTTTCCGGCGCGCAACGATCGACCCGGGTGAAGCGCAAGCCGCGCAAGCCCGGCAGTTGGCGGACGAGCTCCGCGTGACGCCCGAACCAGTGAGCGAGGAATTCCTGCTGGCTGAGCCCCGCCTTGCGGCTAATAAAACTGACGCGCCGGATCATGCTGGGTCCGCACGGGCGGCTGGTGGACGCTGGAACACTTCCAGCGTCACGCCGTCGTGGATTCTGAGATAAGCGACGCGGGCGCCTTTGTTCGGGCCGTTGTCGACCTCGACAGGACCCTCGCGGCGGACGGGCGCCGCTCCGCAATCGACGGCGCGACGCCATGCGGCGTCCGCATCCTCGACCGCGAGGCAGATGTGGACGTTGCCCGGATTCGCCGTCGCTAACGGGTTCGCACGTTTGTCCGCCATCTGATATTCGAGAAGCTCGAGGATCACGCCGCCGGGAAGATCGATGAATGCGCCGTCGATCTCGACGCCGGGGATGCCGATGATCTCACCGAGATAGGGCCGGTCCAACCTCGTTCGCCAGGCCGCCTTCCGTCCGAGGAAAGATTCCCAGAAGGCGAGCGCATCGTCGCGACTAGCGACGCTCACGCCGATATGGTGGACGCCCGAAGCGACCCCGATCGCTTCTGAACCAGATGTTGCTTCGACCACTTTGCTCCCCCGCGACATCAAATCTAAGCGTCAGCAACTTGCAAGGTTCTCATGTCATTCCCGCGCAAGCGGGAATCCAGTCCCGCAGCACGTGCGGCCAAGTCTGGATGCCCGCGTTCGCGGGCACGACAACGTCTAGATTCGAAACAGCCTCTCGGCGTTTCGCGAAAACATTTTCGTCTGCTCGTCCTTCGTGAAGCCGCCGATGATCGCGGCGTAAGCATTGATCAGGTCCGGATAGGAGCTGAACATGCGATCGACCGGCCAGTTGGTTCCGAACACGACGCGATCCACGCCGAAAGCCTCGATGCTGCCGAGCACCCAGGGACGCAGCGAGTCGATCGTCCATCGCCGATCCATCATGCCGAGGCCGGAGATTTTCATGACGACGTTCTCCACCCGCGCGAGCGCCTGCATCGCCGCCGACCAGCGCCGAAAATAGCCGTCGTCGCGCGCCTCGGGGACCGCGCAATGATCGACGCAGATCAGGATGTTGGGGAAAGTGGCGGCGAGGTCGAGCAGATCATCGAAGAACTGAACGCGCGTGTCGATGCAGGATACGAGGCTGTGGCGCTCGAGGAATTTGTAGCCAGAACGCCAAGCCGAATCGACGAGATAGCGGCCGCTGCCGAAATCTCTGATACCCCGGACATTGGCATATTGCATGTGCCTTTCCAGCACCACCTCGGCGTCCGCGTCGGCGAGGTGGCATTCGGCGACGATGCCTTGGGGATAGCCGGTCGCATCGGCGAAGGCCTGCAGCCACTTGGTTTCGTTCACGGGATCGGGAGTGCCCAGCGCCGCCTGGACATGGATCGCCTTCGGCACATTGGCGAAGCGAATCTCCGCCAGATAATCGTCGATCCAATAGCGCTGCGCCTTCAGCGCGTCGATATTGCCGAGAAAGCCATGGATCGCGTCGCGCTCCAGCCAGGAATAGCGAAGCTCTGGCCGCTTCATGTCGTGAAGATGAAAATGCGTATCGACGAAAGGTATCTCGGCCATCCCAGCATTGTTTCGCGCGACGGCGAAGGGATCGCGGCCGCTGTCGAAACCCTCCCAATTGGCGCGACGGGCGCTGATGTTGGCCGGAACGAGGCATTGACGCCGTTCCGTTGCATCCATGCATAACCGCGCGGATCGGACGGCGCAAGATCGGCGCCGACCCCTTCTCCCGCTCTGCGGCAGAAGGCGCGAAGCGCCGGATGAGGGGCGTCGAAATCCGCGCGCCCCTCACCCCAACCCTCTCCTGCGAGAGCGGGGGAGGGGGCATCCTGCGCAAGGAGCTTGCCTGTATCCCCCGCGCTTCCATATACTTTTCTTGTCGGGATCGAAGTGCCGATGCGGCGGGAGGCTCGCCAGAGAGGGAGGGCATTCTCGGATGAGCGCGCCATCGGAGCGACCGCTCGGCGTCGTCACCGGCGCGGGCGGCGGCATCGGCAAAGCCGTGGTGCATCGGTTGTTGCGCGAGGGCGCCCGTGTGCTCGCAGTCGACGCCAAGGCAGAGGGCATCGCAGAGCTCGACAGCGCGGACTGCGAAACGCTCGTCGCCGACTTCACCGACCCGGCAGTTCGCGCGAAAATCGCGGACTGGGCGGATGGCGCCAACTACCTCGTCAATTCCGCCGGCGTGATCGTGATCAAGCCGATCTTCGATCTGACGGTCGAAGATTGGCGCCGCGCGCAGACGGTCAACGCGGAGGCGACGTTTTTTCTGTGCCAGAAAGTCGGCCCCAGGCTCGCTCCGGCGGCGCGATCGTCAATCTCTCGTCGAGCTCAGCCAAGCTCGCGACGACGATCGAAGTGGCGGCCTACGCGGCGTCCAAGACGACGATCCTTTCGATCACCCGCTCGTTCGCCTACGCCCTGGCGCCGCGCCGCGTGCGGGTCAATGCGATCCTGCCGGGCATCGTCGACACGGCGATGCAGGAAGAAGTGCTCGCCGGAGTGGCGCCGATGCGCGGCCTCTCGGCGGCAGAATGGAGCCAGGCTCGCAACGCGGCCGTGCCGCTTGGGCGCGGATCGTCGCCGGAGGAATGCGCCGGCCTGATCTGGTTTCTTTTGTCCGAGGAAGCTGCTTACATGACGGGACAAGCCATCAATTTCACCGGCGGGCTCGTGACCTGGAAACGATAGGAGGGAGGAGACGATGAAGAAACCGATCACGGTCTGCGTGAGCGGCCTCGGGCACCCCGAAGGCCCCTATGAACTCGACGATGGGCGCGTCATCTACGCGAACTCCTACATGAGCGAGATCGGCGTTTGGGACCCGACAACCGGCCAGGCCGGCACATTCGCCAAGGTGGGCGGCGGTCCGAATGCCTGCATGCTCGGCAGCGACGGCTGCATCTATTCGACGCAGACGCCGAACGTAGGAGCCTGGGTCGCGCCGATCCATCGTCCGCCCTCGATCCAGAAGACCAGTCCCTCCGGGGAGGTGGAGATACTTGTCGCCGAGGCGGATGGCGTGAAATTCGACGGGCCCAACGATCTCGCGTTCGGGCCGGACGGGCGGCTCTATTTCACCGATTCCGGCGATTGGGGGCCGGAAACGAAGCCCCATCCGGGGCGCATCGTCGTCATCGAGAAGACCGGCGAGGCGCACATTCTCGAAGAACTTGCGCATGTCTATCCCAACGGCATCGTCGTCGAGCCCGACGGCTCGCTCGTGTGGGTCGAGTCCTATACGTTGAATGTCGTTCGGCGAAAGCCCGACGGTAAGAAGCAGGTCATCCATCAGATGCCCGAGGGTCATATTCCCGATGGCCTCAAGATCGACGCTGAGGGCAATTTCTGGATCACGGCGGTCGCCGCCGGCGGCGTCGACGTCGTCGACAGGAACGGCAAGCCGCTGGATTTCCTGGAGACGGGGGGCACGATCCTCAATTGCACGTTCGGCAAGATCGGCGCGCTCTATTGCTGCGACATGGGACCATTCGACGTCACCGGAGCCGCGATGACCGGCCGGCTCATCAAGGTCGACGTCGGCGTCGAAGGCATGCCGCTGTTTCGCGGCGCAATAGCAGGAGGACGCCGTTCATGAAGATCGCCAAGGTCGAGGCCATCCCGGTCAGCTACCCCGAACCGAACGATTTCAACGCGCTTCGCCATCTGTGCCTCGCCAAGATCACCGCCGACGACGGACAGGTGGGGTGGGGGGAGTCGATCACGCAGTTTCCAGAGGCCAATTACGCCGCGAAGGCGATCATCGAAGGCATGGCGCCGAATCTGATCGGCAAGGACCCGGTGCAGACCGAAACCCTCTGGCGGCAGAACAAGCAGCAGGCGTGGTGGTACGGCTATCACGGCGGCATCGCATCCTACGCGGTGGCCGCGATCGACATCGCTCTCTGGGACCTGAAAGGCAAAGCGCTCGGCAAAAGCGTTCTCGATCTGCTCGGCGGTCCGGTGCACGACCGCCTGCCGGCGATCGCCTCCTGCCACGCGCACTACGAGTCGATCCCCGAAATGGCCGAAGAAACCGCGGAGTGGGTCTCGACCGGCCTGCAAGGGCTCAAGACCGGCTTCGGCAAGCGTGGCAAAGCGCGCCTCGGCTACGACCACGATCGCGACGTGGCCTATGTCAAGGCGATGCGCCAAGTGCTCGGGCACAAGATGCTGATGATCGACAACGGGATCGCGATCAAGTGGGACGTCACCGACGCCGTGCGGCGCGCCAAAGCGATGGAGGAATACAACCTCGACTGGATCGAGGAGCCGCTGGGCGCCTGGGACCCGGAGGGCTACGCCAACTTGCGCGCCAAGACGACGACGCGGATCGCCTACGGCGAAAGGGAATGGACGCTCGAGCAGTTCGAGCGCGTGCTGGCGACCGGAACCGTCGACGTGGTCGGCGTCGATCCCGGCCGGGCGGAGGGGATCACCGGTTTCAAGCAGATCGCGCAACGCTGCGAGTTCTATCGCCGACAAGCCAATGCCCATGCGTGGTCGTCCGCGATCGTATCGGCGGCGAGTCTGGCGATTTCGTTCAACTCGCCCGCCTGCAAGCTGTTCGAGTTGAAGCCGCTGCGCAATCCGATGCAGCACGATCTCGTGACCAAGCCGTTTGGACATGTCGACGGATGGGTCTATCCACCCACCGGCCCCGGCCTCGGAATCGAAGTGATCGAAGACGTAGTCGACGGATTTCGCAGCGAAAAGGTGCTGTCGCGATGAATGGATCGTAGTGGACGACGTCAATCGGCAGGGCCGAATCTTGGGAGGGAGAAACATGAAAGCATATTCGAAAGTAGGCGTCGCGTCGATCGCGTTGGCGTGCGCGGTAGGCGGGGCTGTCGCGCTGGCAGCGGAGACGGCCTTGCAGCCGGTGGCGAAACCGGCGGCATACTGCGGCGAGAAGAGCGGGATGCCGGAGGCCTGATGGGCGTTCGAGGCGAAGCGCGACTGGGGAATTTTCAAGCTGGCTTCGATCGCCCCCGTGCAGACCGATCCCAACCAGCAGGTCTCGCAGATCGAGGCGAAGCTCGCCGCCGGGGAAATCGACTGCATCTCGATCGAGCCAACGACGTCCGACTCGACCACAGCCATCGTCAACAAAATTATGGAGCAGGGCATCCCGGCCTTCACCGTAGGCGTCACTTCGCGCGGGTCACGAATTCACCAACTTCACCCAGGTGCCCGAGCTCGAAGGAGAAACCGCCGGCAAGATCGTGCTCGACTGGATGAAGGCCAACAACAAGGACCTCAAAGTGTTCGCGGTCTCCGGGGGCGACCCCTACCCAGTTCTGGGCGCAGGGCCGCATGAAGGGCTTCCGCGAGACGATAGCCAAGGCGATGCCGGATGCGAAATTCGTGACGACGGAGGCCAACGGACTCAACGTCAGCTATGATCCGGGTCAGACCTACGATACCTACCGCGCGTTCCTGTCGGCGAATCCCGACGTGCAGTTCATTGAAAACGTCGACATCGGCGCCGAGCACGCCGACCGCACGATCGGAAGCCTCAACGAGGCGGGTCAAGTCTATACCATCGGCTGGAACGTCTCGAAGGGCCAGCTCGACGGCATCGAGAATAAAGGCGAGCGGTTTACGGATCCGAGAGCCGCGACTCTAAGCCGGTTTGTCTTCCCGTCGAATTGGCGGCGCAGTTCTCTATTACCTACATTTCCTTTACGTATCTTGCAGGGAAGAAATCAGGTCGCCCACTCGAGGTCGGCTACTCAATATAGACACGGGCGGCGTTGAAGAGTATGTTGGCCGCAAATGGACGCCGCGAGCCGCAAGACGGCGGCGCTAGATACTTCGTAAATCGAGGCTTCGCCACCGCGTATGGGACAACGTGCGAATCGAGAAGAGAACGGTCCTCGATAAAAGACCGGGCGGGCCTGCCGCAACGATGTTCGCTCGCGCGGGCCTATCAATGCTCGAGCAAAGGACATGAACGAATAGGCGCGGCTGAAATGTACGAAGAGATCAACCTCCGTCGTCGTGCGCTGAACCACACCTGCAGCCCTCCCCGTCTCTCCGACAACAGGGTGTCGATGTCGCTAGGCTGGCGGGGATCAACGGGAGAAGTGCCGATGGCGCGGCCTGACGACGCTCAACCGACCGTTTTCGTCATAGACGATGACCGAGAGATACGCGACGCGCTCGAGACTCTCGTTCGATCGGTGGGGTTGCGCGCCAGATTATTTGCCTCGGTTCAGGATTTCCTCGGCGCCGGCCATACGGATCAGCCAGGTTGCCTCGTCCTCGACGTCCGGCTTCCCGGCCGAAGCGGGCTGGATTTTCACGACGACCTGGTGAGGGCAAACGTACGCTTGCCCGTCATCTTCATGAGCGGCTTCGCCGACGTTCCGATGTCGGTGCGAGCGCTGAAGGCGGGCGCAGTCGAGTTTCTGACCAAACCGGTCCGCCAGCAGGACCTTCTGGAGGCTATCCAACTGGCGGTTGAACGGGACCGCGCCCGGCGAGAAAACGATGCCGCCATAGCGGGATTGCGGGTTAACTATGGCACACTGACCCCGCGCGAGAGCGAGGTGATGCTGCTGGTCGCCGCGGGCCGCCTGAACAAACAGATCGCCAACGACTTGGGCCTGACTGAAGCCACCGTAAAGGTTCACCGGGGTCAAGCGATGCGGAAGATGCAGGCGCGTTCGGTCGCCGACCTCGTCAGGATGTCGGACAAGTTGGGCTTGTCGACCGAGACGGCGAAGAAGACCTCGGTCAAGCAGAGTTAGCCTCGCTGCGCTATGGTTGCTATTCTCGGCTGTCAGACATTCTGTTGACTGCGTCGGGGTACTCTATCGTCTTGCAATGCACCGCACAGAGTGCAGTGGGTCGGTTTTATGCCGAGCGTGACGCTCGCCGGCAAGCTCGAAGTCGCGCCAGGCAGGTCTCGAGCCCTCATTCCCTAGCAATTTGGCGCAACAAGTCATCTTTCGTGCGATCGGACCGCTAATTGTCTTGGAACATCGAGTAAAGAGCTGGCCTCGGAAAACTGGACAGGGCGTTAAGTGGATTTT
>JBAQGU010001051.1:0-9095 GCA_049287975.1 Roseiarcus sp. | reverse complement strand
GCCCGGCCATGACGGTGGGGCGGCTCTTTTGATGGAAATCGTCGCACCGACGCATGCACGCGATGTGATTGTCGCGGCTCGTCAAGCAGACCTATACTTGCGAACTTACCGGTGCTATAAACAAAATCGCCATTCACTACAATGGCGTGAAAAGAGGGGCAGTTATGAAAAAGCTTGCCACAGTGCTATTTGGAGTTGTTATTCTTGCCACCGCCATATCGTCGGTTACGCCTGCGTTCGCGCTGGGCGACTGCGGTCCAAACCGTCATCGCAATGGGTGGGGTCATTGCGTCTGGGGCGGTCAAAATCAAGACTGGTGCCTCAGAAAGACGGGCCATACAGCCACTCGTATGCCCAATGGTACGCTGCACTGTTTCTAAGGTGAGGCACCCGCCTTCGGCAGTGCGCTCGGCAACTGCGCAGTGATTCTTGCGTGAATTCGATTGTCATTCCGGATTCACGCAAATAACGGAGCAATTGGAAGTCGCTGACCATGACTTCCGGTTCGCTGAAGGCCTTCGGATACTGACGGCGGACGAACCGATCGCACAGCTTCCAGCGTGAGTGTCTGGAATGTAGGCACGCTAGCGGCCCGCGCTCACTCCGCCGCTGAAGGAGCGCCTTTGGGAGCCTCCGTCGCCGCGGACCGTTCCGCCGGAACTCCGCGCCGGCCGAGCGCGATCTTCGGCACGAGCGAGATTACCGCCGCCGTGAGCAGCGCGATCACGAACATCGAAACGAACGTCAGGTGCAGCGACTGCGCCAGCACGGCGCGAAGCGGGGCGCCGGCGGTCGCGTCCCGCGCCGCGCCTTCGAGCAGACGGCGAAGCTGGTCGGAGGACACGGCGCCCTGTCCCGAGTGAATGAGACCATAGTTGAGCACCGCGCCGAAGATCGTCGCGCCGAACGTGCTGCCGAGGGTCCGCGCGAATATGAAGGACGCGGTGGCGCTTCCTCGCTCGGACCAATCCACGATTTCCTGGATCAACACGAGCGAGGCGCTGCTCAGTAGGCCCATACCGAAACCGACGACCCACGAGCCGATTCCGGCGAATGCCGGCGGAGTGTCGGGCTGCAGGACGACAAAGACGAGCGTCCCGATCGGCACCAGCAGGCTGCCGGCGAGCATTACGGGACGAATGCCGAAACGGCTGAACACACGGGCCGCGAGCGTCGCGCCCATCGGCCATCCCAGAACCATCACGGAGAGAGCGAAGCCGGCCGTCAGCGCCGATTTCTGCATCACCCCCTGCACGTAGACGGGCAGGAAGGTCGTCAGCCCGATCATGACCATGCCGGCCAGCAGCGACGCGCCATTGGCCGCCGCGATCGGACGGCGTCCCCACAGCTTCAGCGATATCATCGGCTCGGGCGAACGCCGCTCCTGCCAGACGAACAAGGCGACGCTCACGACGGCGAGGGCGCTGATGAAGGCGGTCTCGGTCCTGCTCGAGGTCGAAACGGCGGTCAGGTCCGCCATCACGGCGGCAATCGCGATCGTGAACACCCCGGCGCTCAAATGATCGATTTTGCGATCCTGACGAACGATGTTCTCGTGCAGGCAGGCCCAGAAACCGGCGGCGGCCAGGACGCCGATCGGCAGGTTCATCCAGAAGATCCAGGCCCAGGAAAAATGCTGGATTATCAATCCGCCCACCAGCGGTCCGACCACGGCCGAGATCGCCCAGACGCTTGCGAGATAACCCTGGATCTTTCCGCGCTCGTGGGCGGAATAGAGGTCGCCCACTATGGTCATGCCGATGGGCTGGATGGCGCCCGCGCCGACGCCTTGCACGAGCCGGAACAGGATCATCGACGGCATCGACCAGGCGAACCCGCATAGCAGCGAACCGAACAGAAAGATTGCGATGCCCGAAAGCATCACCTTCTTCCGCCCGAGCAAGTCGGAGAGCTTTCCGAACACGACGGTGGTCGCCGTCTGCGTGAGCAGGAACGCGGAGAACACCCAGCTATAGAGCTGCAACCCGCCGAGCTGGCCGACGATCCGCGGCATCGCCGTGGATACGATGGTGGCCTCGATGGCGATCATGAACATCGCCGCCATCACGGCGGCGAGCACATACGGTCGGTGGGTTGTCTTCGCGATCATTCGATTTCCATGGGAGCGCGCGGAACAACGCGCATGCGAAGTCGAACGTCCACCGCCCTGAGCGGACGGGATGTAAGCGCAGAAACGCCCGTTGTCGCGCCCGGCGCCGATCAAAAACGCGTCACCGCCCGGAAAATTAGCGGCAATTACCGCGCCGCTATCCGTCATTGCGAGCGCAGCGAAGCAATCCAGCCGTCGGGCCACGTCGCGGCCCCTGCCTCTACAGCTGCGCCTGCCATGCAATCAGGGCGTGCGCCCTCGCAGCGACGCGTGCTCTGCGGTTCCCTAGCCGCGTGAGTCGTTGAAAATGAGGGGATGACTCAGAAACGTCAGTGTCATGCCCGCGAAAGCGGGCATCCAGACTTGGCCGCACGTGCCGAGGCCCTGGATTCCCGCTTACGCGGGAATGACACGACGTTGAAGGACCTCATTTTGAACGACGCGCTCGCAATGACTTTCACCGGATCGGCGGCGCGTATTGGATGCCGCCCAGGTTCCACAGCTCGTTGAGCCCGCGGGGAATGCCGAGCTTGGATTTCGAGCCGACGTCGCGTTCGTAGATTTCTCCGTAATTGCCGACCGCGCGGATGGCATTGGCCGCCCAATCGGAGGAAAGGCCCATCTTCGGGCCGAAATCTCCGTCGAGGCCCAGCAGCCGACGGACGGCGGGCTTTGTCGACTTCAGCGCTTCATCGACATTCTTCGAGCTGATGCCGAGCTCTTCGGCGTTGATCAGCGCGAAATCGACCCACTTCACGATTTCCGCCCATTGCGTATCGTCCTGGCGAACCGCAAGACCGAGTGGCTCCTTCGAAATCACATCCGGCAGAATCACGTGGTCGCGTGGATTGGCCATTTGCAAGCGCAGAGCATATAATTGGGAAACGTCGCTCGTCAGCACGTTGCATTTGCCCGCTTCGTAGTCCTTCCGCGCGTCGTCCTGCGAGGCTTCTCCTATCGCTTCGTATTTCAAATTGTTGCTCTTGAAGTAATCTTCGAGATTGTCGATCGTGGTTGTCCCTTTCTGGACGCAGACCTTGGCGCCGTCGAGTTCCAAAGCGGAGGCGATCTCGGGCGACCTGTGGACCAGGAAACCCTGGCCATCGTAGTAGTTGACACCGACGAAGGTCAGGCCGAAATCCGTCTCCCGCGACATCGTCCACGTCGAATTGTGCGCCAGCACATCGATCTTGCCCGACTTGAGCGCGTCGAAACGCTCCTCCACTCCCAGCGGCGTGAACCTCACCTTCTCCGGATCGTGGAAGATCGCCGCGGCGACGGCTCGGCAATAGTCGACGTCGATTCCGGACCACGCGCCCGAAGAGTCGGGGGCGGCGAAGCCGGGGAGCCCGTGGCTGACGCCACAGATCAGCTCGCCGCGGTCCTTGACCGCCTTGAGCGTCTGCGCGGCTGCCCCGTTGCAGGCCGCGCCCGCCATGAACGACAGGAGGGTCGCACACAGGAGTGTTGCAGACGTGTGTTTGCGAATGGACATGGAGCTGCGCTCGCTGGCTTCGGCGGCCAAACCTCTTCGGTCTCGCCGCCTCATGTTACGGGGATCAGCCCTCGACAGAGGGGGCTTGATGCACGATGACCCGGGTCCCCACGGGAACCCGATCATAGAGATCGATCACATCGGGATTGATCAACCGGAAGCATCCCGAAGAAACCTTCGAGCCGATCGTCTCCGGCTGATTCGTGCCATGTATTCTATAGACAGTCGCGCCCAGATACATCGCGCGCGCGCCGAGCGGGTTACCGGGACCGCCCGCCATGAAACGCGGCAAGTAGGGCTGGCGCTCGATCATTTCCGGCGGCGGCCGCCAGTCCGGCCATTCCTGCTTGCGGGCGATCTTGACGAGGCCCTTCCACTGGAAGCCGTCGCGGCCGACGCCGATGCCGTAACGGAGCGCGCGGTTGCCGCCCTGAACGAGGTAGAGGTACTTTTCCGACGTCTGAACGATAATAGTGCCCGGCGGCTCGGTGGTCCGGTAGAACACCATTTGGCGCTGGTACTGCGGATCGAGCTGTTCCGACTCGGCGCTGGGCACGTAGCCCGGCTGGTCGTCGACCTTCATTTCGTCGGCCCCCGAAGGCGCCTCGATCACCGTCGGCGTGGCAGCCGCGGACATATTCGGCGCGGCCAGCGCCACCAGGCAAATTCCTAACGCCGCCAACCCGAAAATCTTGATTCGTCGCATCAACACTGGCCTCCAACCGCCATCACAACCGTGGGCTATTACCCCGAACACCGCACGAACACCATCGTCCCGTAGCGGGTCACAACGTCCGGGTCGACCCATTGCGTGACCATCACGCCGCCGTCAAACGAAACCACCTGCCGGTCGAGCTGGCCTCCCGCGGGATCGTCGGCCGGGCCGATGAACGTCTTGCCGTCGCCGGCCTTGACGACGAGCTCCTGCGCCTTTGACTGATCGGGCTGATACATCATCACGCCGCCGCTCGGACCCTTGCCGATGACGTAGGGCTTGCCGCACTGCTCGCGCGCCGCGGCCGCGGTGCGGGCCTTGTCCGCGTCCTTGCGATAGGAGGCGAGGCCCCACTTGCCGACCAGCATGTCCGGCGTGATGGAGGGACGCGACGAGGCGGCCGCGGGCGGCGGTTCCGGAGCCGGACCCGTCGACATGCAACCCCCGAGAGCCGCCAGTGCCGAGCCCACCGCCGCGGCGGCTAAACCCTTTTCCATACCGAGCCGCAAAGGCCCCTCCCCCACTCGCATTTCGAGCGGAACATAGGCCAACTCGCGACAAGGACGCAAGGACTGCAAAGCTTCCCAAAGGGGAAACCCTGGCGGCCGAAGGATCGATAGGCAGCCATTCCCGTCGTCCAGCCGCTTTGGACGGCGCCGGAAGCAAAAATGGCGCGGCGCGATCGCGCCCGTTAGACGGACGTCGCGAGCTGGTTCTTCCTCGCCCGCCGGAGCGCTCGGCGGCGCAAATTCAGGCGGCCCGGCCGTTGAGGAGGCCGGCCGCGACGTCTCCGGCGCTTGCGCAACCGCAAAACCGCCGCAGATTTGCGTCGGATGGCGCCCGGCGCGGAGAGGAATACGCGGCGGCGCGAGTCGCCGGCCGATGCAGTGCGACAAGGAGGCATGCATGAAGTGGCGGCGAGCGGTCACGGCTGCGATGGCTTTCCTTGCCGGCGCGGAGGCGTCCCAGGCTCAGTCGAAGTCCGCCAATGAATTGGCGAAGCAATGTATCGCGGATGACAGGTCCCCCTGCTCCCGATTCATACTCGGATCGATCGACGCTTTGGAAAATGGCCGGCGGGTTCGTGGCGAGCCTTCATGCTTGGCCGCCGCTCCGTCGAGCGATGAAATCGTCAAAGCGTTTGTTCGCGCGATCCTGGCGAGCTATCCCTACGGCGAGTTGCCCGCGTCGGTCTTGATCGAGAATATCTACAAGGACAAATGCAAGATCCCGAATTAGCCCTGCGGCGCGCTCCAAGTCCGCGCTCCCGCGTTTGCCGGAACCTCAAAACCGTCGCACATTTGCGCGAGATGGCCGCCCACCCGAAAGGCGCCGATAAGTCGTTCGCAAGGCTAGCAAGCGGGCTCATGAGGTTGTCATGATTGGGACGACGCAATCGGGGGCCGGTCGGGCGCCCTGGCTTTTCGGCGCGATGTTGTGCGTATGGCTCGCAAGTCTCGCCTCCGCGGCCTCGGCCGCGCAAACCTCGCTCTGGCTGCGCGAACCCGCGATCTCGCCCGACGGCTCGAGGATCGCATTTCGCTTCGAAGGCCAGATCTGGATCGCGCCGACCGCGGGCGGCGCCGCCTTGCCGCTGACGCCTTCCGGGTTTCACTCCGCTTCGCCCGTCTGGTCGCCCTCGGGCGAAATGATCTCCTTCGCCTCCGATCGCTTCGGTCCGATGAACATCTTCGTGGCGCCCGCGCGAGGCGGCGAGGCGAAACGGCTGACCTGGTACAGCGCCGACGAGAAACCCGCCAGTTTCACGCCCGACGGCAATTCGGTTCTGTTCACGTCTCGCCGATTGGGCGACGCCGCGCAGACTTTCGCCATCCCGAGCCGTTCCGAATCGGGCGAGCAACTCTATGAGGTTCCGATCACCGAGGGGCGCGAACGACTGGCCCTGCCGAACGCGGCTTTCGATGCGCGCTGGGATCGGCAAGGACATCGGCTGTTGTATACCGGCGCCAGCATCGAACAACCATTCCGGCGGGGGCAGATATCGAGCGCGGCGCGTCAGGTATGGCTGTATGATGCGGCGAGCGGAAAACACGAGCGGCTGACCGCCGACGTCCACGAGAGCCGCGACGCCGTCTGGTCTTCCAGCGGCGACGTCTTCTATCTCAGCGAGGCGTCGGGCTCGATGAACGTCTGGAAGCTGTCGCTCGCCGACCGCAAGGGCGTTCAGATCACGCAATTCACTGGCGATCCCGTGCGCTCGCTCTCGATCTCGCAGTCCGATGATCTCGCGTTCTCCTGGAATGGGGATCTCTACCGGCTGCGCAACGGCGCGAGCGCGCCGGAACGGATCGAAGTCGATATCGCGCAGGCCGCGTTCGAGGGCGAGCGCGCCGCACGCACGACCAATATCGACGATTTCGTCCTGTCGCCCACCGGCAAGGAAATCGCCGTCGTTTCGCGCGGCGGTATTTATGTGGCCGCGATGAATGGAAGGTACATCAAGCGCGTCACCCGTATGCCCGGCGAAGAGCGCTGGCCGAGTTTCTCGCCCGACGGGCGCACGCTCGCTTACGCCGGCGAGCGCGACGGCCATTGGAGTCTCTACGAATCCCGCATCGTCGATTCCGACGAACGAACCTTTTCGGAGGCGACCACGCTGCAGGAGACGTTGCTGAAAGCGGGCGATCGGGACGCGATGCATCCGACCTTTTCCCCCGACGGCAAACACATCGCCTACATCGCCAATCGCGAGTCGGTGCGCGTGCTCGGGTCGGACGGCAAGAGCGATGTCGAGGTGTTGCCGAAGGGAATGGATTATTCCTACGTCGACTGGTCGTGGTGGCTCTCATGGTCGCCCGACTCGAAATGGATCGCCCTGCCGGTCCAGCCGAGCGGCTTTCTGAGCAACGTCGCGGTCGCATCCGCCGAGGGCGGGCGGCCACCCGTGCGCGTCGCCCCCGCGGGCGAACACCAGGGAACCGCGAGATGGAGCAACGACGGCGCTCTTCTCATCTGGAGCCAGTACGCCGATGCCCTGCACGTGGCTTCGGGAGGCGCCTGGGAGGGGGACGCCGACGCCGTCCTGACTTCGCGCAAGGCGCGCGACGCCTTCCGATCGAAATTGCGTGAACCGGTCGTTACCGATGCGGCGACGACTCCCGCGACGTCGGAGCGACCGGCGACCGGCCCGGATGCCCAGGACGGCGCCGGCGAGGCGCCAAAAGCGGCGAAGTCTCGGGACCGCGAGATGTTCACCTTCGAGCCCGACGGGATCGAGGATCGCAAGATGACGCTTTCGCAGGGACCCTCCGCCCTCGTATTCGCCGGCTTCCTCTCCGACGGAGTCAGCGTTCTCCTGGTCGAGCAAACGCCGAACGCCGAGGGCAACGGCAGCAGCCTGACCGGGACGGTGCGGGATCTGAGGCAGGCGAAGAGACGAACCTTGTTCTCCGGTCTCAACTATCAGCGCGGCGCCCCGGTGATCATGAGCAAGGACCAGAAGAAGCTCTATTTTGTTGCGAAGCCGGGCACTGGGAATACTGAGGGCATCACCGAGGTCGACCTCGCCAAGGGCACGAACCGGCTGATCAAGCTCGACCTCGACGTGTCCAATGACCGGGCCGAGGTGAGGGCCGCCGCGTTCGAGCAATTCTGGACGCTGACGAAGAATAAATTCTTCGATCCCGGCCTCAACGGCGTCGATTGGGACGCCGCCCGCCGCAAGTACGAGCGCTTCCTGCCCTCGATCATCGATGCGCGGGACCTGGCCGAGCTGTTGTCCGAAATGTCGGGCGAACTCGAAGCTTCGCATACCGCCGGGGGATTTCGCGGCTCGGTTCCACGCGGCGAGCAGACCGCTTCGCTCGGCCTCTATTACGACGAGCGATATCCGGGTCCGGGCATGAAAGTGACCGAGGTGTTGGCGAATGGTCCGTTCGATGTAGCCGAGACCGCGCTGAAGCCGGGAGACGTGCTGCGCCAGATCGACGGCGAAGACATTCCGATCGAAGGCGGAATTCGCAGGATGCTGCGTGGAAGCGCCGATCAATTGGTCGCCGTGACGATCGAGCATCCCGACGGGCGGAGATTCACCGAAAAACGCGTGGCCGTGGGCCTGGGCAGGGAGATGGCCCTGGCTCGCGAGCGCTGGATCAAGCGCAAGCGCGAGGAGACGCTCGCGAAATCCTGCGGCCATGTCGGCTATGTCTACGTCGAGGCGATGGACGCAAAATCCTATCGCGACGTTTTTTCCGATATTTTCGGGCGCTTCGGCGCCGCCGACGGCCTGGCCGTCGACATCCGCTACAACGGCGGCGGCAACCTGCACAATCATTTGCTGACGCTGCTGTCGGGCAAGGCGTACCTGACCTGGGCGCCGCCGCGCGGCGGACCCAATCAAGACGAACCCCGCGATCGATGGACGAAACCCTCGGCGGTGATCATGAACGCGTCGAGCTATTCCGACGCTTCCGTCTTTCCCCATGTCTATCGCGACCTAAAACTCGGGCCGCTGATCGGCGATCCGGTGGCGGGCACGGGCACGGCGGTCTGGTGGGTCGAATCGAATCTGATCCCCGGCTTGTCCTATGGCCTGCCGCAATTGCCGCTTCGCGAAATGGGGGGAAGACTGTTCGAAAACGCCGAAATCGCCCCGGACATCCCGGTCCCTTCCGATCCGACCGCATGGGACAAGGGCGAAGATCCGCAGCTCGACGCAGCGATCAAGGCGCTGATGCCGAAGGGCGTGGCGTGTCTGGCGGCGCCGTAGTTATTTCGTCATGCGAGCTCGCACAGGCCTTCAGCCGGCCCTGATG